>DAIDBF010000020.1 GCA_027310235.1 bacterium
GTAGACCGGCTTATCACCGGTGGGGCGAAATGGGAGTTCACAATCCTTCCCACATTCGGAACATACCGCAGGAAAAAGCTGCTTGTGTCCTCCTGACCTGTCGTCTCTATCTCTCCCGCCTCCGAACTTTTTACCGCCGAACTTGCCTCCTCCTTTTCGAAAGCCACCTTTTTTGAAATGATTCATAATACCATAGTTATATTACTATTCTCTGATTGTGGCAAACGAGTTTCGTTTGATGAGATAGAGCCGGTTACTATGACGCGTCATAGCGCTCTCTCATTTGGTAAAAAACATTCAAAACTTTTCCCGAGAGACGAGAGGTGTTACCTTTAGATGGTAACTATGAGTGGAATACTCGAGGATGGACTCGCGATCGCCCTCAATGGGTTTTTGAAACAGTAGATGTTGAAAGGATCATATTATAGAACCAGAACAATTTTTTATTAATAATTTATGCCTCTCAAATTTGTCGTTGGGATATTACATAAAGATGGAGAGTTTCTCGCCGAGAAGCGGCGCATCACGGAAAGTTATTTCCCCGGGGCGGTTATCTTTCCCGGAGGGCATATCGATGAAGGAGAGACACCCGAACACGCGCTTGTCCGCGAGATGAAGGAAGAGTTGGACATCACGGTTCGAGAGCTCCATCTTCTGGGAGAGTTTGTTCATCCCGACGGGGCAGTAAATCTGACATTTCTTATAAAATCTTGGGATGGTAATCCAAGACCGATTGAAGCAGAATACCTTATGTGGATCAAAAACGACTCGGAACTTACGAATGATCTTGATCGCGAGATGCTCAAGGCCGCTCAAGCTGAAAGAAAATAAGTGGCGATGGAGTAGTATTGGTATATGATGCAAGATAAACAAAAAGAGCATTACGTCTGCCTCGGCGGATGCAGGGGAGTATCGAACGTACCCGGCGTGTGTCAGTCACCCGACTGCGCACGCCACAATCATCGGCTCGTGAAATGCCCTTGTACGGACGGACGTCACTACGACTTCGACAAGAAGAAGTTCAAGGCAAGGTCATAAAAAAGCGGCACGTTAATCCGTGCCGCTTTCTATTCGTCGGTTTTTGAAGACATCTATTTCTTCTTTCTCCTCGCGCGACGGCGCTTGTCGTACTTCAGCCACGCTTTCGCTACCATCGGTTCCTCTTTCTTTAATCCCAAAAGGATTTTTTGGCGAATCACCGACGTTTTGATAGCCGTCTTTCTCGTCCTGGCGAATCGAAGTACCGACGCAGAAACCTTGGAAACTATCTTCTTTGTACGGGCAGCGGGTACATGGATATCCTTGCACGCTTTCTGGATTGAGTGTTTTATCTTCTCGGGCTTGAACGGTGCGCGTACGCCGCCACGCTTTATTATCTCTTTTGCCATAGTAGTAAAAAAGTCCCGACCTTTATCGTTATTATAGCACTCGGGAACCGGTCTTAGTTGCTATAATGGTTTTATGCAGTCAGAGATTAGAACTTGTCAGAATTGCAAATCCGGATTCACGATCGAGCCGGAAGACTTCGATTTTTACGAGAAGATCGACGTACCGCCGCCCACGTGGTGTCCCGGTTGTAGGAACATGCGCCGGATGCTCTGGAGAGAAGAAAAAACCCTTTATCGAGACGTGTGTAAATTATGCGGGAAAAAGATTGTTACTATCCACGCTCCCGGAGGTCCTTTCATAGTGTACTGCCGCGAGTGCTACAATTCCGACAACTGGGATTCTCTGAACTACGGACGCGCATACGATTTCGATAAACCTTTCTTCCTTCAGTATCGTGAACTTATGGAGGCCGTGCCGCGACCCGCGCTTACCGGCACCAATCTCGTGAGGAGCGATTTCACGCATGCATCTCTCAATGTAAAGGATTGTTACTATGTGTTCTGGAGTTATTTTTCCGAGAATGCGGAGAACTGCTATGCGCTTCTTCTCTCGAAAAATGCCTACGATTGTTATGTGACGGATAATTCGGATCACGTATACGGTTCACTTCACTGCAATCGTCTTTATAAAGTAAGAAATGGTTTCTTTTCCGATGACTGTATGGATTCTTCCTTTATTCTCGATTGTGTGGGCTGCTCGGATTGTTTTGGGTGCATCAATCTGCGGAAACAAAAATATCGTCTCTGGAATGAACAGTTCTCGAAGGAAGAATATTACGAGCGTTTGAAGTACTGGGATCTGGGGAGCTATGCACGTCTTGAGGAAGCGACGAGTAAATTCCGATCGCTGTATCTCTCGGTGCCGCACCGGTTTGCGCACGTGGTGAGCAGTCAGGATGTGACGGGGGATATTATACGCGACACCAAGGATTGCAAGGTGTGTTTTTCGGCGTTGGATGGCGTGGAACACTGCAGATACGTCTACTTCGGCGGTTTGAATCTCAAGGATACGTGGGATACGAGTATCGGCGGGGATACCTCCAACTTGATGTACGAGACGTGTGCCGTCACGGGCCATGCATCACGGTGCTTCTTCTCGGCGGGCGGTACGAACTGCAGAGATACCTACTACTCGGACTGGGCGCTCAACTCCTCGTACGTTTTCGGATGTGTCTCTCTCAAAAATAAGCAGTACTGCGTTTTGAACAAGCAATATACGAAGCAGGAATACGAAGCGCTTCTTCCGAGAGTGAAGAAACACATGGAAGAGATGCCGTATGTTGATAAGAAAGGACGCGTGTACCAGTTCGGAGAGTTTTTCCCTCCGGAATTTTCCGCATACGCCTACAATGAAGCGTTCGCATTTCCTTGGTATCCGAAAACAAAAGAAGAAATAGTGGGGGAGGGGTGGCAATGGCGGGATACACCCGAGCGATTGTACGAAATATCACTGAGACCCGAAGCACTTCCGGACCATATTCGCGACGCGGAGGATTCCATAACCCGGGAAGTAATCGGTTGCGCACATCAAGGCGCTTGTAACGAGCAGTGCACGACCGCGTTTCGTATCAGTCAGGCGGAGTTGGAGTTCTACCGCAAGATGAATATCGCCTTGCCTCGTCTCTGCCCGAACTGCCGCAATGCGGAGCGGTTAAAATGGCGAAACGCCTACACACTCTGGCATAGAAAATGTATGTGCAATGGAAAGGAATCAGGAATAAGGAATCAAGAATTAAGGAACGAAATGACGTATCGCAATACTACGACACATTCCCATGGAGATGCGCCGTGTACCAACGAATTCGAGACGACCTTCTCGCCGGAAAAACCGGAGATAATTTACTGCGCCGATTGTTATCGCGCAGAATTCTTATGAGCTTCTGGGGACTCAAAAAATACAAGTATCTATTTCGGATGGCGTGGCAAGCGTTGTTATTTAAGTTCAAGATCGCTTTCCATAAACTTCGAAGGAAGTAGTTTCGGGGATGTTATATTCCCTTCGGTCGGCTATACTAGAGAGTGATGACAGCAAATAAAAAGCCGGTACTTGAGGTACGCGGTCTTTCCAAAACATACGGGAGTACGACTGCGGTCGATTCTATTTCTTTTGAGGTACGTCCGAACGAGATCGTAGGACTCTTGGGCCCGAACGGCGCGGGGAAGACCACGACTATCAATATGATCCTCGGCGTTCTGGAGCCGACCGAAGGTTCCGTTACTATCGAGACCAAAGACGTATTGCATGAGCGGAGTGAAGCGCTCGAACGAACGAACTTCGCCGCAGTGTATTCGCCGCTTCCCGGAAATCTCACGGTGTCTCAGAATCTTCGTGTCTTCGGACTCTTATACGACGTTCCCGATTTGGAGCAGCGAATAGAACAACTCTTTCAAGAGTTCGAATTGGAGCAGTTCAAAGATACGAGATGCGGCGTACTTTCTTCCGGCGAGCAGACGAGGGTAAGTTTGGCGAAAGCAACACTCAACAATCCGCACCTTCTTCTTCTCGACGAGCCGACCGCGTCGCTCGATCCTTCGACGGCGCAGATCATCCGCGGGAAAATAAGAACCTACGCCGCCGGAGGAGAAGGGGGAGTACTTTGGACCTCGCACAACATGTACGAAGTGACGGATGTCTGCGATCGGGTGCTGTTTCTTTCGCACGGGAAGATTCTTCTTCAGGGAGATCCGAAGACGCTTCCCAAAGAATACGGCAAGAAAAATCTTGAGGAGTTGTTTATTACGGTCGCTCGGGAGCCGCTTTTATTGGAATCGATGTAACACTATGAATTTTAAAAGAGTTTACGCCATATTTCTTCGTCAGATATACCTCGTCCGCGGTACCGCAACCCGCTTTTTTCAGATTTTCATCTGGATTACGGTGGATATCACCCTCTGGGGGTTCATTACGAAGTATCTTACGGGAACCGCCGGGGCGGGATTCAACTTCGTCCCCGTGTTTCTTGGAGCGGTACTCCTGTGGGACTTTTCGACGAACGTGATGCAGGGAGTTACCATGCTTTTCTTCGAGGACGTCTGGTCACGAAACTTTTTGAACATCTTTGCTTCGCCACTCAAGATATCCGAGTATGTCGGTGGGCTTATCCTTTCGGGTATTGTAAGAAGCATTCTTGCGCTTATCGTGATGTTCCTCCTTGCGATGTTCTTCTTCGGTTTTTCGATCTTCAGTTTCGGGATATCGCTCGCGGGATTTCTTCTTATTCTTTTCTTTTTCGGTATCGCACTCGGTATTATCGGCGTGAGTATCGTACTCCGACTGGGACCCGCGGCCGAATGGCTTATCTGGCCCATTCCGGCGCTCTTGTCGCCTTTCGTCGGCGTACTCTACCCGCTCTCGGTCTTGCCAGGATGGATGCAGTTTATCGGGCAGTCCCTCCCACCCTCGTATGTCTTTACGGGTATTCGTGAGATCGTGGATGGAGGAACATTTCCCGCGTCGACGTTTTTCTGGGGTCTTGTCGCCGCACTCATCTACATTGTGCTTGCCTATATGATTTTCGTGAAAGTGTATAAGAAAGCCGTTCAGACCGGTCTCATCGCCCGCTACAGCGCGGAGACGGTAACATAAAAAAACATGGCGAAAGTGAAGGTGGTTTCATGGAATATATGGGGCGGGCAGCATTTGCCCGAGATACTGGATTTTCTTTCCGAACTCAAGCCGGAGATTATATGTCTTCAGGAGGTGATACAAGACCTGGACGGAAGAAACAATACCGCGGAAGCAATCGCCCGGCATCTGGGTTATAAATCGTCGTACTTCACGCCGACCTACGAGATCGATGCGGGGAAGTTTTACAAGAAACTCGAGCCAAGGGTCGTCTCGATGGGAAATGCAATCGTGAGTAAGAATGCGATACAGGACGTGAAACTATATTCGCTTTCCGAGGAGAGACCGAGATTTTTACTCGAGGCGCTTATACCGGCGAATGGTCAGATGCTTCACGTGTTTTCGACTCATCTTCTCCACACCCATCAGAAACCCTCCGGACTTCAAGAATTTCAAGCAAAACGTATTGCCGAGATTATTCCGAAGGAGCATGCACTTTTGGGAGCGGATCTCAATGCGACGCCGCAGAGTACTGTGGTCAAAACCTTAAAACAGGTAATGGTGAGCACGGATTCCGCATTCGCGCCGACGTGGAGTGTGTACCCCGAAGGATGTCCCGTGTGTAATCCCCAGGCGATCGATACTCGTCTCGATTATCTTTTTGTCACAAAAGATTTGAAGTTCCATTCGTTTGAGGTACATCAATCAAAAGGATCCGATCATCTGCCAATTTCGGTGGTAATTGAAGTATGAGTATTTATCTCGGTATTTTGGATATTGTTCCGGTGAAAGAGCATCCGGAGCTTCTCGGAAAATCCGTTGCGGAAGCGCTTTTAAAGTATGCGGGAGCGAACGAAATTGGCGTTACCGAGATCGATCCTGAACTCTCGGACACCGCGGCATTCTGCGAGCATTACAAGATCGAGATGAATCAGGCGGCAAACTGCGTGGTGCTTGAGGCAAAGCGCGCCGACAGAAACTGGTATGCCGCGTGTGTTATCCTGGGAAGTACGCGTGCCGACGTGAACGGTCTCGCGCGCCGCACGCTTGATGCGAGAAAAGTTTCGTTCGCGTCGATGGAGCAGGCGGTCGCCGAGACGGGGATGGAGTACGGTGCAATCACACCCGTGGGACTCCCGATCGACTGGACTGTTCTTATCGACAAGGCCGTAGCCGACTCGGAGTATGTCGTAATTGGAAGCGGCATCAGAAAGTCAAAGCTCGTGGTTTCTGGAGGTTTTCTCGCATCCCTGCCGAACGCACAAGTGGTCGAGGGGCTGGGACAAGTGAAATAAACCCCGTATATCCCAGTTCTAAAGCCGAACTCTCTTTGCTGTCCAGTTAAGCCATTTCTTGTACTTGTCCGAAGATAGGGATTTTGGATTATACGGGGTAAAATTGTTATACTGTTTATATGAAAGGATATATAGCAAACATCGAAAAGGAAGCGGAGGGAAACGAAAACTTCCGCAAGGTGCTTTATACGGCAAAGCACAGTCAGCTCGTCGTGATGTCGTTGAAGCCCGGTGAAGAGATAGGGGAGGAAGTGCATGACCTCGATCAATTCATTCGCATCGAAGAGGGAAGCGGCGTTGCGATTCTGGATGGCGTCGAACACGAAGTGGGAGCGAACTACGCAATCGTGATTCCCGAGGGTACGAGACACAATGT
>DAIDBF010000052.1 GCA_027310235.1 bacterium
CAGTCGAAGCAGGAAAAAATGGTCGGATAGTTCGAAACAAGAAAAAATGGAAATACGCAGAAGAAAAAGCGAAAGTGTCAGTTCCTTTCTGTACCGTTTCAACAAACGGGTGCAGCAGACCGGCGTTTTGAAAGAAGTGAAGAAGAGAAGGTTTTCTTCCCGTCCGGTAAACCGCATCGCGCGCCGGAAGGCGGCGTTGTACCGGAAAACGAAAGGGGAGACGATTGCAAGAGCGAAGAAACAGGGAAGTCGTTAACAAACTTACAGAAGCGGCTACGGGGCTTGGGTTATCTTGCCCCGGTTTGTTTTCTTGCTTTTTAAGAGTTCTGGAGATACGTTATAACTATCAAGATGGAATCACTTCAAAAGAAAATCGGTGATGATCTGACGCGAGCGCTCAAGGAGCACGACGAGGTGCGGGTAAGCACCGTGCGTCTTCTCTTCGCGAGTCTCCATAATCGCGAGATCGAAAAAAAAGGGAAAGGAGAAGCTACAACGCTCAGTAACGATGAAGTGATGGAGCTTATCCGCCGGGAGGCGAAAAAGCGGAAAGAAGCAATTGCATTATATATAGAGGGGAGAAGGGAAGAACTTGCGGCAAAAGAGAGAAAGGAACTCTCCGTTCTCGAGGAATATCTTCCCGCCGAGCCGGGAGAGGAAGAAATTCGAAGGGCGATCGATGATGCAATTACGCTTGTTCATCCGGGAGGGGTGAAAGATTTCGGGAAGGTAATGGGGGTGGTAATGAAAACGCTTCACGGCGCCGCCGATACGGGGAAAGTGGCCGGCATGATAAAAGAAAAGCTCGGCGGATAGTATTTCTGGAACAATATGGCGAATCGAGTCCTTGTTGAAAGCGAACGTGCGGCGTTTCGCATACTAGAACCGAGCGCAGCTGCGTTTCTGAGGCGGGTGTTGCGGCAGCTTCGGAAAGAACATTACGCGGTGGAACTCGCGTTCGTCACAAACGAGACCATGCGGAGAGAAAACAAGAAGTTCAGGGGTAAGGATAAGCCGACAACGATCCTGAGTTTCAACGCCAAAAGCCGTTTCCCGAGGCCGGATATCGGGGGAGGGCGGTACCTGGGTGAGCTTATTGTCGCTCCTCGCTATGTCGCTTCCCAGAAACAAAGTCTTGAGTTCCTTCTCGTGCACGGCATACTCCATCTTTTGGGATATACACACGAGGAAGGGCGTGCTAGAATAAAGATGGAGCGGCGTGAGCGGAGCATCTGCCGCGCACTCGGAATTAATTGATTATCTTTCTCGTATGGCTACCATCATCACCGGTCTTGATGTCGGTTCCTCAGGAATAAAAGGAGTTGTGGTTGAAGTTGAAAAAGACGGAATGTTATCCGTTCTTTCTGCGTTTCACGAGTCCTCGGAAGGGTTTCGGAGAGGAGTGCTTGTGGATGCGGATGAGGCGGGCGCGAAGATTCGTGCGCTCGCGTTGGATCTTCAGAAAATTTCCAAGCGAGCGGTCCAGAACGTGTTCGTGAACGTAAACAGCGAACAGGTCAAGGCAAAAATTTCAAAGGGTGTTGCGGCCGTCTCGCGCGCCGACAGGGAAATTCAACAGGAAGATCTCGATCGTGTGACGCAGGCGTCGCGCGCAGTGAAACTGATGTCGAACTCAGTCGTGCTTCACAATATCGTGAAGGAATATTTTGTGGACGACGTGGGTGATATCAAGGATCCGCTCGGAATGACGGGGAGTCGTCTTGAGGTCTCGACGATGATTGTCGAAGGATTTATGCCGCAAGTAAATCCTCTTATAAAAGTATTGGAACGCGCGGGTATCGGAATCGGCGGACTCATTTTCAATCCGCTCGCTGCAGCGCGTGCCGTACTCACGAGGAAACAGAAAGAGCTTGGTGCAGTGATGATCGATTTCGGTGCAGGTACGACGACGGTCGCCGTCTACGAAGAAGGAAAAGTGCTTCACGTGAAGAGCTTGCCGCTCGGTTCGGCGTATGTGACAAACGATATCGCTATCGGTCTCAAGGTCTCCGTGGAGACTGCCGAAAAGCTCAAGAC
>DAIDBF010000054.1 GCA_027310235.1 bacterium
GCTGGAGGCCCATTGTTCGTCTTTTCTTTCGGCGCGCGCACTTCGGTGAGGGTGGATCTCCTATTAAGTTGGATATTCTCAACTTCTTCGACAACGTTCGAATGTGGCTCGTAAAAAGAAATCTCCAGGTGAAGTCGCGTCACTTCGAGGTACCCGCGTGCGGCACGCTCGAGATGACTCAGGACGCGGATGATTTGAAGGAATATTACAAACTCGGCGAGGAGATCGTGGTTTATAAAGATAACAAGGATTTAGTGGAGAAGATAAAGTACTACCTCGCACACCTCGAAGAACGCGAAGAAATCGTAAAGAGAGGATATGCGCGCACCATCCGCGATCACTCGACCGAGAAAAGATTCGAGGAAATTTTCAGGATGATGAAAATGCCGTTCTAAGAGGAATCAGGAAGGTATTTCGTAGAGTTCTTCCACATAGCCGTTTCGAAGGAGTTGCGGGAAGCGGGATATCCGTTTGAACCCGCCGGACTTTTCAACTGCTTGTGAGGCGATGAGGTGCAACTTCTCCGTCTGCCCCGGAATAAGCGCATCGCCCCTCTCATGGTTGATACTTAGGAAGTACTTTTTCGTATTCTTTTTTATCGCCTCAAGATAGTCCATCACAATACCCCTATCCATCTCCGGGAGCCCGTCCTCATTAAATGTCAGATCGTATTTTTTCTGATTCACCTTTAAAAACTCCCACCACGGAAGTATTTTTATGGAGTTCTTTGACTTTGCGGTTTCTCCGAAAAGGACCACCTCTCTTTCCGGCAGGGCCTTTATCAGATACCACGCCTGGACGACGTTCATTCGCGGAAGATCGAAGAGCGAATAATCGAGAAATCCAAACCTGCTGGCGTAGAGAGCAACCTTTCCGACGCCGGGTCCCAACTCTGTAATCGATCCGTTTTGTGGATCGACAAGTTGCCGAAGACGCCACGCCGCATAAAGTGAAAGAATGTCTCTCGACATAAAATAGCCGTTCCCCATCTTTAATTTGAACACCCCTCCATCAATATCCGGCGGAGCGACAGGGACGCCTATTTTCTTTTCTATCTCGTGTATAAGCCAGTCCGAGTCAACTTTCATATTTTCTCCAAGCGTTTCCTGCCCAGGATTTTCATAAGATAAGACACCTAGTAACTCGGCAAGAGAAACCGCCTTATCCTTTATATCTGCCGCCTCATAGCGTCTCAACTTTTTACTTGAAGCGAGCTCGTGGTACTCTACCGCGTTCGTTATCCCGTACGTGATGCTTTGTCGGTATACATCACGCAGATAGTTCGCCAGCTTATGCGGGTTTTTTTCGGAAAGTATCTCGAGCATATCCTTATGATGACCGTGTTCCAAAAAACTCCACATATCTTCGTCGCGGTTTCCCGCCTCCTCCTTACACGCTCTTGCGGCATGGAATGCGGTAAGTATTCTTTCGGCAATCAGAACGTCATTCTCGGTAGTGTGTCCACCTCTTAATTCGACTTCTGCGCGAGGAAACCCATGCACCATGGCATGATTCAAACGATAGCGGGCGTTATGAACGATTCCCACCTTCTTTTTCATCCTCCTCCAGGTGCGTTTCATGAGAAGCGGTACCCCGCCTTCACCCAACGCATATTTTACTTTCGTATAAGTGCTTATCACGGCTATTGACTTACTATGTGGTCTGCTTCATTGTACTAGGAGCGATAGTGATGCGCAATAATGGATAAAAAATTTTCTCCTCGTATAGTCCAGGATCGCGAACGAATCGTCACGCAGTGCCGCGTGTGCGATTCTTCGAATCTGCAGCTTGCGGTTGACCTCGGTTTCCAGCCGTGGGGAAACCACTTTCTGAAGAAGGAAGAGGTGGGCAAAGAACCGTTCTATCCCTTGTGCGTGGTATTCTGCATGGATTGCCGAACGCCCCAGTTGGACTACACCGTTCCTAAAGAAACGATGTTCGGCGAACATACCTATCTCTCCGGCATCACGAAGACCTTGAGCGATCACTTCAAAATCGTGGCTGAGGAGATTGACGTTATGTTTTTTGAGAGTGTCTCCGAAAAATCGGTGCTCGATATCGGTTCGAATGACGGGACCCAGCTCAAACACTTCAAAAATCTCGGATATGACGTGCTGGGAGTAGAATCGGCGGAAGTTCCGGCTAAGCTCGCGAACGAGGCGGGGATTCCCACCGTCCAGGCGTTCTTCAATTTCGAGTCCGCAAAAAACCTGCAGAGGAAGTTCCAGGTGGTGAACGCGGCGGGGATCTTCTTCCATCTCGAAGAACTTCACTCGGCGGCCGACGGAGTGAAAGAGATTCTCGCGAACGATGGCGTCTTCATGGTGCAATTTTTGTATATGAAGAAGATTATGGAAAATCTTGCGTTCGATCAAATCTATCACGAACATCTCCTGTACTATAATTTGAGGAATTTGGAGACGCTTCTCAATCGTCACGGGCTCGCGCTCTTCGATGCGTATCTTTCTCCCGTTCACGGCGGATCCGTCATAAGCTTCATTACCCACAAAGGCAAGCGGGAACGCTCGCCGCGGCTCGTCGCGATGATGGAAGAGGAGGAGAGAAAGAACACGAACGAGTTCACGACCTACCTTGAGTTTGCGGAGAAGATACGGGAGGCAAAAAAGAAAAATCTCGAGTACCTCGATATCGCGAAACGGCAGGGCAAGACGATCTTCGGATTCGGTGCGCCGGTAAAGGGCAATACGCTTCTCAACTATTTCGATGTCGGCACTGAACATCTGGATTATCTCATAGAAAGAAATGAGCTCCGCCGGGGGCTCTATTCGCCGGGTATGCACATCCCGATCGTAATAGAAGGGGAGTTCGAAAAGTTGCCGGATATTTATTACGTGCTCGCATGGAACTTCAAGAAAGAGATTCTCGCGAGAAATCAGCATCTCATCGATCAAGGAATCGAGTTTTACTTTCCGGTGAACCCGGAATAAGATGACACTATCATGAAGATTTTAGTCACCGGAGGAGCTGGTTACATTGGATCGATTCTCGTGCCCGAACTGCTGCGCGCGGGCCATGAGGTGACCGTAGTGGATAGTTTTATCTACGAACAGACGCCACTTCTCGACGTC
This sequence comes from bacterium, assembly GCA_027310235.1. GTDB lineage: Bacteria > Patescibacteriota > Minisyncoccia > UBA6257 > GWB1-50-10 > JAKAHD01. Next base: position 3,090 of record DAIDBF010000054.1, read on the forward strand.
TGTAACTTCAAGACCCTTACCATAGTGCGGGGTGACGTGAGGAACGAAGAGTTGATGAAAAAACACGTCGCCGGAAAGGATTTTATAATTCCCTTGGCGGCGCTTGTGGGTGCTCCCGTATGCGACAAGGATCCCTTCGCTGCCCGGACGGTGAACTTGGAGGCAATAGAGCTTATCTTGCGTTTGCGTACCCCGGAACAAAAGATTCTCTTCCCCAATACGAACAGCGGCTATGGGCGCATGACCGAAGGGACGGCTATCTGCGACGAGACGAGCCCTCTGAATCCGGTCTCACTTTACGGACAACTCAAGGTGGAGGCGGAAAAGAAACTTCTCGCCGCCGGCAACGTGATTGTGTTTCGTCTCGCGACCGTGTTCGGCATCGCACCGAGACCCCGTCTCGATCTTTTGGTCAACGACTTCGTATATCGGGCGGTCAACGATCGTGCGGTGGTAATCTTCGAAGGCAACTTCAAACGAAACTATATTCACGTACGAGACGTGGCGCGAGCGTTCATGCACGGGTTGAATAATTTTGAGATCATGAAAAACCAAGCGTATAACGTCGGTCTTTCGGACGCCAACCTGAGCAAGCTCGAATTGTGCGTGGAAATCAAAAAGCAGCTGCCGCAGTTCGTATTCATCGAGTCGCAGATCGGCGAGGATATGGATAAACGGAACTACATCGTGAGTAACGAAAAAATAGAGAAGACGGGTTTCAAGCCGCAGGTATCGCTGGAAGAGGGAATCACGGAACTCATCAAGGGGTATACAATAGTAAAAAGGAGTCACTTCGCGAATATTTGATTTCTTTTGTGCGCCCTTAGTATAAGCGATGGGAAAGCATTTTTCTCGTCGCTTTCCCATTTCTAAGGGATTCGTTACTATAGTATAAATAAATCATTATGAGGGTATTTATCACCGGTGGCACGGGATTTATCGGACGTCACGTGTTTAGGGAACTGAAAAGGCGAAAGCATCGCGTGCTCGCGCTCTCCCTTACCGCCGAGAAGGAGCAGGGAGCCACCCTTATCAAGGGCGATCTCTCAAGCATCAAAAAGTGGGAGCGACAACTGAGGAAGTTCAAGCCCCAGGTCGCGATACACCTCGCATGGGAGGGTATACCGGACTTCTCGTATTCAAAGTGCGTCAAAAACCTCGAAATAGGACTCGCTCTTTTCGACGTGCTCGCCGCTGCGGGTTGTAAAAAAATCATCGCCGCGGGAACTGGCTTTGAATATAACGGCTGCGTAGGAAAGATCCCCGACGCCATAGATGTGAGGCCGACGAGCGCGATCGCAGCATCGAAACACGCGCTTCATCTTATGGGGGAGGCGCTCGCGAGAGAACACAAGATGGGTTTTATCTGGATTCGTCCCTTTAATCCATACGGACCGGGACAGCGTTCGGGTTCCCTTATTCCTCACATCATGCGTTCCGTCGCTATCGACGTTCCTCTGCACCTCAAAAATCCGCTCGCACAGGGAGATTTTGTGTATGTCGGCGATGTAGCGCGTGCAATCGCGGACACGGTTTCGCGCGGGAGGGGGTACGCGACCTATAACATCGGTTCCGGCAAACTCTCCGCGGTGAAGAACATCGCGAAACTGGTTTGTAGGGAAATGAAAACTAGAAAGTCTTACTACGAAAGTTTTGCACGCACCGCAAAAGGAAAAACAATGCCCGCGCCATATGCGGATATCAAAAAGATCCGAAAAGAAATCGGCTGGCGTCCGACAACCAACTTAGAAAAAGGAATACGAAACACGGTGCGCGAGTTTGACCTTAGTGATATTTTGTCATAATGTGAGGTCATGAATGCGGAGTATCCCCTGGTCTCAATCCTTTGTGCCGTCCGTAACGACGGCCGATTTATCAGAGAAACACTTGAAAGCGTCATAATGCAGGACTACCCTCGTTGGGAACTGATTGTGATGGATGGCGCTTCGACCGATGACACGTTTGCCATTGTGAACGAGTTTGCCGCAGGACACCCGAACATCATCGTACGTTCCGAGCCGGACAAAGGACAATGGCACGCGCTTGATAAGGCACTCTCTCTGGTCAAGGGGAAATATATTTTTCTGCTATGCGGTCAGGATGGGTATCTGCGCAAAGATTGGTTCAGTCGCTGCGTAGAAACACTTGAAGAACATCAGGATGTGTCACTCGTGTGGGGCATCCCGTTCATTATGAGCGAAGACGGCAAATTGGTGGGGCCACATTATGCATATGCCGGTTTTTTGGGCGATAAAGAGTATGGATCGCGGACAAAACCCGTTAGTGCGTTTGTGGCAAAGGTTGATTGGCGTCGTTCGTCTGCTCTTTCGCGTCTATGGCGTCTTTTGAGAAAACTGACGTGGTCACGTTTCCTGATGTTGTTTCGCTCCTTCAAAAAGCGAGAGATACCACAGAGGAAGGATTGGTTTCTTTTTTGGTTACGTACAGGGCGGACCTTTCCCGAAAGCAATATGTGTGTTCGAAAAGACATATATATCCGACTTACAAAAAGGTTCCCGGAAGAAACGATGACAAACGCTGCACTTTTGGATTTTTGTTTTAATTTTAATGCGCAAGGTTATCTCGCGTGCGGATTGCCGCTCGCCGGAAGCTTTGGACGCTCTCACGCAGAAGGTCAGGCATTGCGTCAGTATGATGATACTCTTATGGCGAGTTATTATCAGAACATCACAAATTTGAGAAAACAGACGAAAGGGAGGAAAATAGAGTTTGTGGATCCATCCGGCAAGGTCGTTTCTGAGCAGACACTCTCTTTATGATTATTACGAGAACACCATTCCGCGTTTCATTTTTCGGTGGTGGCACCGATTATCCGGTGTGGTGCGAGGAAAACGGCGGCGCTGTGCTTTCAACGACCATCGATAAGTACACATATCTCACGGTGAGATACTATCCTTCATTTCATCCGACCAAACACCGTATTTCTTGGTCGAAAATAGAGCTTGTCGACAATGTGGATGACATCGAGCATCCTTCCGTGCGAGAGACATTGAAATACCTGCAGATAGAAAAGGGAATTGAAATCCATAACGCCGCGGATCTTCCTGCGCGTTCCGGTCTCGGATCGAGCTCTTCTTTTACGGTCGGTCTCCTACACGCACTCTCCGCACTGATAGGTAAGCAAGTAACCAAGATGGAGCTTGCGTTGGATGCGATACACATCGAACACGATCTCATTAAGGAAAATGTCGGATTGCAGGATCAGGCCGCCGCTGCGTTCGGGGGCTTGAATAAATTTGTATTTAAGGGGAAAAACGACATCAGTGTTCAACCCGTTATCCTTTCCGATCAGAAACTTGAAGAGTTCGAAAATAACTTAATGATGGTATTCACAGGTTTTTCAAGAACTGCTTCCGAAGTTGCGGCGGAGCAGATCAAGAGCACCAACCAAAAGGAGCAGGAGTTGAGAATGATGCATCGAATGGTTGATGAAGCACTTGATATCCTGCGCTCGGAAAGAGCGGATTTGAACGATTTTGGAAAGATGCTCCACGAAACGTGGATGTTGAAGCGCGGGCTAACTAACAAAATCAGCAATCCGAAAATTGACGAGATCTATGAGACCGCACGCCGCGTCGGGGCAGTTGGCGGCAAGTTGCTCGGTGCGGGCGGAGGAGGATTTATACTGCTTTTTGTGCCGCCGGAACGGCAGGCAAAAGTTCGTGAAGCGCTGAAAAATTGCATCTTCGTGCCTATCAGGTTTGAGATGGACGGGAGTAAGATTATCTATCACCAAAATGGACCCACAATCGTCTGAAAGAACGGCCACGGATGTTTTCATACTTTGCGGTGGGCAAGGAACGAGGTTGCGTTCCGTGGTTTCCGACAAGCCGAAAGTTCTGGTTGAGGTCGGCGGCAAACCCTTTTTGGATATTCTTCTTGAAGATCTTTTCCATCAAGGATTTAAACGGATTGTTCTCGGCGTAGGGTATCTGAGAAGTCATATAATCGAACGCTATCAGGGCGACAAGAGAATATTTTTTTCAGAAGAAGAAAAACCAATGGGAACCGGCGGGGCAGTGAAGTACGCGGCGCCGCTCATCACAAGTGAACATCTTCTTGTCATGAACGGCGATTCATTTTGCGAAGTTGACTATGCGTGTCTGCAGGGTTTTCATTTTTCAAAGGGAGCCCTTCTTTCGATGGTACTCACACAATCAACTGATCGCACCGATACGGGGAATGTGACGTTGGACGCCTCAGGTCGGATCATAGATTTTCAGGAGAAGAGCGGTACGAGCAGTCTTATAAACGCGGGCATTTATCTTATGCACCGGGATGCCCTCACTTATATGCCCTCGGAAGACGTGTTCTCGATAGAGCACGATTTCTTCCCGAGTATTCTCAAAAAACCGTGTTACGGTTTTGTGATGGAGAGTAAGGTGATGGATATTGGTACGCCGGAACGGTATCACATAATCAACGCTTATTTCCGTGAACGGTTTCGAGATAATCCGCAGTAGTTTTATTCATGTATTGTGGAGGTAAACCGGAACATTACATCCGCGTGGCGAACGTTCTCCTGATAGCCACGATTTTCAGCTTGGCCTGGCGCCCATTGCACATTCGAGGCATTACTGCAATCCCTATTCCCGTTTCGGAACTCCTTGCGGTTGCTATTGGTTTTGTGCTTGCGGTTTGTGCGGTACGCGCATCTCTCCCGTATGCGAAAGAGCTTTTCGCGATTCTTAAGAAACGATACTGGTTTCTTGTAATTTTACTCATGGCGCCACTTCTCGGTCTTCTCGGAAGCTCATTCTCCGGATTTGCATGGCAGGAATATGCGCTCAGAGCTGCAATCGACTATGCGTTGCTTCTTTTTGCTTTATTCTTTTTCGCGGTAACCACATACCTCGTTTTTATACATCCGCGCATTCTCAAATCTATTTTTATAACGATTGCGGTCTCGTCCATTCCCTTCTGGGTTGCGCTCCACGACGCTTTCAGTCCATTTTTTATCGCGCTCCGCGACAATCGACTTCGCGGTGCGGCGAGCGGACCGAATGAATTTGCAGGATGGATTGCGTTGGGACTCACCATCTCTATCGTTTTTTTCTTGTGGGAAGACAAGAAAAGCAGGTGGTGGTGGCTCGCGAACGCCTGCGTTATTGCGCCACTCTTTTTATGGACTGCCTCGCGTGCAGCGTGGCTTGTTGCAGCATCAGCATCTCTCGTTGTAGGAATCCTCTTTCTAAAAGAACAATTCTCGCGCAAAAGGATAATCCTCTTGGGAATAATGTCGCTTAGCCTCTTGATCTCGCTTGTTTTTGGTTTCCTCGTCATGCCTGCACAATCACGAGTGGTTACCGCGACGCGCGTTGCGAGCCCGTTCGTGAACAGTAAAGCAATTCCCGTGATCGCTTACTCGGTCGCGGAGGGAGTGTTC
>DAIDBF010000005.1 GCA_027310235.1 bacterium
GTCGATGACGTGCTCATAAAAAAGGTTACGGAAGAAGTAGTGCACGGATCACGATGACCTGTTCCGCTTCGTCATACGGGAAAGCGTTTGCGGCAGTCACTTCGGAACGAGAAGGGGAAAAATTCGATGCCGCGCTGGAACGTTTCCTCGCACTCATAAAGAAGAATGGCGACTGGTCGAGGCGAAAGGAAATTGTCGCAGCATGCGAAGCGGAAGTAAGGGCGCGCGAAGGAAAAAAACTGCTGGTAGTGGAGAGCGCGCGCGAACTTACGCCGGAACAGAGAAAATCGATCACGGCGGCGTTCGATGCGAACCGATACGATATTACGTATCGCATTGATCCGTCCTTGATCGGAGGCGTTCGCCTTACGCGCGACGGCGCGGAACAGATGGATGCTTCGCTTCAGACAATAGTACAAACCATTTTTAATCGTTCATAATAATCAACGCAAATGAGCTACGAAGTCATAGAAAAACTGAAAAAAGCGATCGAGTCGCACGAAACCAAGGTGAAGTGGGAAGCGAGCGGAAAGGTAATTGAGGTCGGCGACGGTGTGGCGCGCATCGCGGGTATTCCGAAAGTGAAGAGCCAGGAGGTTATCAATATAGAAACGGACAAGGGAAACATTCCCGCACTTGCGTTGAACCTCGAAGAAGAAATCGTAGGCGCGCTTATTCTGGGAGAAGAAGGCGACGTACGGAGCGACGCGAAGGTCACGCAAACCGGGAATGTACCCTCCGTCGAAGTAGGTGAAGAAATGATGGGACGCGTCGTGGATCCGCTCGGCCGTCCTTTAGACGGGTTGGGCCCTATTTTTAAACAAGGATCGAAACCCAGTAGTGAAAACTCGATTGGAGAACACGCCGACAGGCATCGAGTTTCTACTACTGGGAAACCGGAACGTTATTTTTTGGAGAAAAAAGCGCCTTCGGTGTTGGATCGTGAACCGGTGCGAACCCCGCTTCACACGGGCGTGAAGGCGGTTGATGCCATGATTCCGATCGGCCGCGGACAGCGCGAACTCGTAATCGGCGATCGCCAAACCGGAAAGACGGCACTCGTATTGGATGCGATCATAAACCAAGGACAGGATAAGGGTCGTGAGACTCCCGTCTGCATTTACGTGGCAATCGGACAGAAGGAGTCGAAGATCGCGCAGCTTGTCCAGACCTTGAAAGAGAAGGATGCGCTTCGCTACACGATCGTGGTTTCAGCTCCCGCTTCTTCGCCGGCCGCATTCTGGTATCTCGCGCCGTATGCGGGATGCGCGATCGGCGAATATTTCATGGATAAGGGGAAAGACGCGCTCGTGGTTTACGACGATCTTTCGAAGCACGCATGGAGCTACCGGCAGATCTCGCTCCTCTTGCGCCGTCCGCCGGGTCGGGAAGCATATCCGGGCGACGTCTTTTATCTCCATTCGCGTCTTCTCGAACGCGCGGCGAAATTGAATGCCGCGCATGGCGGGGGATCCTTGACCGCACTTCCCATCATAGAAACGCAGCTGGGAGACATTTCCGCATACATTCCTACGAACGTGATTTCCATCACGGATGGCCAGATTTATCTCGAAAGTGACCTGTTCTATCAGGGCATCCGGCCCGCCGTGAATGTGGGGCTCTCGGTCTCACGCGTGGGATCATCCGCACAGACCAAAGCGATGAAGAAAGTAGCGGGCAGGATGCGTCTGGAACTTGCGCAGTTCAGGGAGCTCCAGGCATTCGTGCAGTTTGCTTCGGAAGTCGATGAGGCGACGAAAAAACGAATCGTGCGCGGAGAACTTTTGACGGAAATTTTGAAGCAGAGCGATCTTGAGCCGGTTTCGCTCGAGCGCCAGGTGGTAGTGCTCTATGCCGCAATCAATGGATTCCTCGACGGAATCGAAAGAGGAAAAGTGGCAAAGGCACAAACGGAACTCATCGAATATATCGAAGGATTCCATGCAAAAGAGATATTGGAACCGCTCGCGACAAAAGGCGAGATTACGGAAGAAGTCGAGAAGGCGCTTCAAGGAGCCCTTGCAAAGTGGAAATCGGAACGTTCTTAGCGTATGGCATCTCTTACTCATCTCAAAAAACGTCTGAGCGGTATCAAGAGCATTAACCAAATTACCGCCGCAATGGAACTGGTTGCCGCGACCAAAATGCGGAAAGCGCAGGAAGTTGCGCTCGGCACAAGGGCCTATGCATGGAGCGCGCTCGAACTTCTTTCGCACATCATCAAATCGCTCGAAGAACACGCGCCTGAAGGTTTGTTTCATATTCCTCTGCTCACAAGGCGAGAAGCGAAAAAGACCGCAATCGTCGTCGTCACCTCTGATAAAGGACTCGTGGGATCATTTAACAGCTCCGTCTTGCGGCGGCTCGAGAAATTTTTGAAAGAGGAAACCAATCCGCATAACTGGGAGAACGTGACATTCATCGCAGTAGGACAGAAAGGCGCCGATTATGTGAAAAAACGCGGAGGAGTGTTGCATCACGTGTTCACGAGTTACGGAGATGTCATTCGCCTCGATCAAATCAGCGAGTTGGCGTCGGAAATCGTGGACGGATACCTGGAGGGGATATGGGATGAAGTGCTTGTTTTTTCGGCGAACTTCATATCGGCGCTCCGGCAGGAAGCGGTCATGCGCGAACTTTTACCGATGGATTTCGAGAGTGTGAAAAACAGCATTCGGGAAGTCGTTCCCGAAACAGGGCGCTATTCCGACTTGAAGAAAGAAATGCTCGAGAGCAGCGAGGGACGTCCGCTCGATTATGTAATCGAACCTTCGCCGCGCGATGCCTTGGAAAAACTTCTTCCGCACCTTTTGCGGATTCAGATCTATGACATCATGCTCGAAGCGAACGCTTCCGAACACTCGGCACGCCGCGTCGCGATGAAGAACGCATCCGACAATGCGGGAGAGCTTATCGGCAATCTGACCCTTCTCTACAACCGCTCCCGCCAGGAGCTTATCACTAAGGAGCTTACGGAAATTACAAGCACGGTCGCCGCAATAAATCCTATGGGAAACTAACAACAACATGAGTAAGGGAACAATAGTACAAATTATCGGTCCGGTCGTTGATGTGCAGTTCAAGGAAAACGAGATGCCCGCGCTTCTCGATGCCTTGAAGATGATGCACGGGAGTCAGGAAATCACCTTCGAAGTGGTGAAACACCTTGAGCCGGGACGCGTTCGCGCGATCAGCTTGGAATCCACTGACGGATTGGAACGCGGAAACGAGGTTACGGCAACCGGAGCGCCGATCAGCGTTCCCGTGGGGAAGGGAGTGCTCGGCAACATCTTTAACGTGTTGGGAAAGCCGTTGAATGACGAGAAAAAAACGTTCGAGAAGCACTGGCCGATCCATCGTTCCGCGCCCGCATTCACCTCGCAATCCACGAAAGTCGAGGTGTTTGAAACCGGAATCAAAGTGATCGATCTTTTCGCTCCTTTCGTGAAGGGAGGAAAGGTGGGACTTTTCGGAGGCGCAGGCGTAGGGAAGACCGTGCTCTTACAGGAGCTTATTAGAAACGTAGCCGAGGTATCAGGCGGTGTTTCGGTTTTCGCGGGCGTCGGCGAGCGTACTCGCGAAGGAAACGACTTGTATCTCGATATGAAAGAATCGGGAGTTATCGATAAGACCGCGCTCGTCTTCGGGCAGATGAACGAAGTGCCGGGAAGCCGTCTTCGTACGGCCTTGTCCGCGCTCACCATGGCGGAATATTTCCGCGATGAGGAACGCAAAGAAGTGCTACTTTTTATCGATAACATTTTCCGTTTCTCACAGGCGGGACTCGAGGTCTCGACGCTTTTGGGACGATTACCTTCCGCAGTGGGATATCAGCCGACTCTGGCGGAAGAAATGGGAAAACTGCAGGAACGCATCGCCTCGACCGATAAGGGATCCATTACCTCCGTGCAAGCAATCTACGTGCCGGCGGACGACATTACCGATCCCGCTCCGGCGACGACCTTCAGCCACTTGGATTCTACAATCGTGCTCTCAAGAGCGCTCACCGAAATCGGCATCTATCCGGCAGTCGATCCCTTGGCATCCGGCTCGACCGCGTTAAGCGAAAAAGTCGTGGGACAGAAACATTACACGGTTGCTCGCGAAGTCCAGAGAATTCTTCAGCGCTATAAGGAGCTTCAGGATATCATTGCAATCTTGGGCATTGAGGAACTTTCCGAAACGGACAGGCAGACTGTGAATCGCGCGAGAAAGATGCAACGCTTCCTCTCCCAACCGTTCTTCGTCGCGGAGACCTTTACCGGCCGTCCGGGGAAGTATGTGACGAGGGAAGAAACGATCCGCGGATTTGAAGAAATCATCAAAGGGAATTGCGACGAGATTCCGGAAGAGAACTTCTACCTGAAAGGAGGAATCGACGAGGTAAAATCGGAACAATAATATCATGCGTTTGCGCATCCATTCATTGCGGGGAACACTCTATGACGGGAAGGCGAAGCGGCTCACAATTCCTACGGAGGTCGGTGAAATCACCGTTTTGGACGATCACGAACCGCTTATCTCCGTCACAAAGGAAGGACTCGCGATTGTGGAAGATGCGGGAGGGAAGGAACAGTTCTTTCGCATCAATTCAGGATTTCTCGAAGTAAAGCCGGGAAGCGAAGTGCTTGTGCTCGCCGACTAACGCTTGCAAAAAGGCCGCAAAAGTGCTACAATTTTGGCGGCTTTTTAATAATCATTCATACAAATGGAGAAACTACTAGTGAAAACAGAGAAAGAGCATTACAAAGCAGACGCCGCAGTCGTCTGGTGTTACGACAACAGGTTCTGGAAAGTATTTCATTACTTCCTAGGAAATGAAGGGATAAAGAACTTCGATCCTATCGTTGTCGCAGGTGGTACAAAATCAATCGCTTCACCCGAGAACGAAAGCGAGCGGACCTTCATGATGAAGCAGATTGAGTTATCGATTAAACTTCATCATACCCCTCGCGTTATTCTCATGAATCATTCCGATTGCGGAAGATATGGCGGATTACAAGCGTTCGATAATAACGAACATCATGAATCCTCCTTCCATAGGGAAGAACTAACGAAGGCAAAAAAGTTGGTTCAAGAGAATTTTCCGGACGTGCGCGTTGACACAGTGTTTGTAGACTTTGAAGGAATAAAGTCGGTATAGATTTCTTTTGTTGTACCCGTCTTCATGTTTTTAATGAAGGCGGCTTTTTTTTGCCTCTTTGGAAACTTAGGATTACACTAGAAGCGTAATGGCAAAGGAGACGGACATCATCAAGCAAAAGCTCGAGATAGTCGAGTTTTTAAGAGGATATCTCACGCTTCTTCCTGCAGGGAAGAATTTCAAAGCGCTCTGCCCGTTTCACGGCGAAAAAACCCCCTCGTTCATCGTTTCTCCCGATCGGCAGATGTGGCACTGTTTCGGATGCGGTGCGGGAGGGGACATTTTCAAATTCATCATGCTTTATGAGCACCTCGAGTTTCCCGAGGCGCTCAAGTTCCTCGCGGAACGCGCCGGCATTCAGATTCAGTCGCTGAATCCCGCACAGCAGCGCGAGTTCGGAGTGTTATACGATATCACCGATACGGCGAAGCGGATGTATAAAGAAGCGCTTCCCAAAAATCGCGAAGCGCAGGAATATCTGAAATCGCGCGGACTTCATCTCGATACCGTGGAAGAATTCGAGCTTGGCTATGCGGAGGGAGGAGAATGGCTCACGCTCCGGCTTTTAAAGGAAGGATACGACATCGAAACGATCGTCCGTGCGGGACTCGCGCAAAAAAATACGAGGGGATTGTACCGCGACAAGTTTCAGGAACGGATCATGTTTCCGATTGCAAACCAGGTGGGGAAAACGGTCGCCTTTACCGGAAGAATACTCCCGAGCGCGCTCGAGCGGATGCAAGCGCAAGGGATGACGATGGAGCCGCCGAAATATCTGAATTCACCGGACTCGCTTATTTTCAACAAATCGAAGATTCTTTACGGATTCGATAAATCAAAGCAGGCGATCCATGAGACGAAAAGCGTGCTCATCGTCGAGGGACAGATGGATATGCTCTTGGCGTGGCAGTCGGGAGTAAAGAACGTGGTTGCGGTTTCCGGTACCGCGCTTACGCCCAATCATCTCGAGCGGTTGCGGAGGTTCGCCGATACCGTGGTGGTGAGTTTCGATAACGATGAGGCGGGTTTGAAGGCGCTCGAGCGCGCACTCGATTACTTCCATTCGTTCGATTTCCATGTGAAGGTCATCGGACTCGGAAGCCATAAAGATCCCGCAGATGCGTGTCTTGCCGATCCCGAATTTTTGAAAAAAGCGATCGAATGGGCGAAACCCGCCATGCAGTACATACTTGACGTATATTTCACGCCGAGTAGCTACAAGAAACACGACATTCCGGCTCAAAAAAGAGTTCTTCGCCACCTTCTCCAGAAAGTGCAGCCGCTAAGAAGCGCGGTAGAGCAGAATATCTGGCTTCAGGAGATTGCGAAGCGATCGGGCATCAGGGAGCATGCGCTTCTCGAGGAACTCGCTTCGCTCGAGGTTTCAAGAAGCACTGGAGGTGAAGAGGAGACGGTGTCGAATCCCGTACCCCATTCTAAAGAAGGAACGCAAGGAGAGCTTATTGCGCGGAGATTGCTTGCACTTGCCTTGACAAGGAAAGGATTCTTGGATACCTTGAAGGTCAATAGTACGCTCCTCCCATCCGCATATCGCGAAATGCTCGAGCACCCCGATTCCGAGGCAATCGGTTTTCTGGAACTTGAATCCTCGTATGAGTTCGGCGGACTTGATGAAGCGAAGCTCGAAAAAGAATTTCATGATCTTTTCGGACGCCTCGAGTCGGGAGTGCTTCGCGAAAGAAAGATAATTCTTCAAGAACAGTTGAAAGAAGCGCAATCAGCGCATGACGACAAAAGAGTGGCCGAGCTTTTAAGCGAGTTTTCGGAAGTTATGAAGAAGATTGATACCCTCTCGAAATAATCGCAATCTATGGCATCAAAAAATAAAAATCGAAACAAGAAGAACATCACGCCGCGAAAGAAGAACACATCGCCGAAAAAAGCGGTGAAACACGCGGCCAAAAAGCAGGTCGTTAAAAAACATTCCCTGAAAAGGCCTGTGTTTTCCGCGAGAAAAAAGGCGAGATCGTTCCAAATTCCCGAAGAGTATAAAGAAAATCTGGAAGATCTCGTGAGTCGCGGAAAAGGACGCGGATTCGTGACCGACGCGGAAGTATTGAACTATTTTCCCCATATCGAGAAAAACCTCGTATTCCTTGAGCAGGTGTATGATCACCTCGAAAAGGAGGGGATTAAGATCAAGGAATCGGGGCCGTTCATCAAGGATGCGAAGCTCGAAGAAATCTCGCTCGACGAACTCAAGGATGCGACGAGGATCGATCAGGATCTTCCCGATGCCGTTCAGATGTATTTGAAAGAAATCGGGAGGACGCCGCTTCTCGTTTCGCAGGAAGAGAAAGATCTCGCGAAGCGCGTCGAGAAAGGGGACGAAATCGCGAGAAAAAAACTCATTCAAGCAAACCTTCGTCTCGTCGTCTCAATCGCGAAACGCTACGTGAATCGAAGTCCTCGGTTGAGCATTCTCGATTTGATTCAGGAGGGGAACATCGGACTCTCGCGCGCCGTCGACAAGTTCGACTACCGGAAAGGATTCAAATTTTCCACCTACGCAACGTGGTGGATACGGCAAGCCGTAACGCGCGCTTTGGCGGATTATTCCCGCACGATCCGCATTCCGGTGCACATGGTGGAAACAATCACCAAGTTTACGCAAACGAAGCGCCAACTTATGCAGGAGCTGGGGCGCGAGCCGCTCCCCGAGGAGATCGCCTCGGAGATGGGAATGGATGTAAAGAAGATTCATTACATTCAGAAAATCTCGCAGGAAGTAATTTCTCTCGAGGCGCCGATAGGGGATTCGAGCGACGATTTAACGCTCTCCGACTTCATTAAAGACGAGCAGAGTTTGAGTCCTGATCAACTCGCGAATCAGGCGCTTTTGAAAGATCAGATAAAAGAAATTATGGCGGACTTGACCGAGCGGGAATGCAAGATTCTCTCGATGCGCTTCGGACTTGAGGACAATATTCCGCATACCTTGGAAGAAGTGGGAAAGGTGTTCGGCGTCACCCGCGAGCGTATTCGGCAGATCGAAGCAAAAGCGTTGGAAAAAATACGGCAGCATCAGAAAGCCATAAAGTTGGAGGGGTATTAGAGTATTTCTTCTTGTTTTTCATCGGCAGAATGCTCCGCTCGAATATCCTCCTCCTCACTCATCCTTAGAAACCTCGCACATCGCACCAACTCGACCTAAAGGGACTCGAACAGGGTGCGATGTGTGGTTTCTTTCGTCCTCGTTCGGGAGGATATACTCTCGCTCCGCAATGCCTCTTCAAAACAAGAAGAAATACTCTTTTGGATTGTGGCTGAGGAGACAGAAGTTAGTTGGTTATAAAGAAAACCGCCTTAGGAAGCCCGGCCTCCGCTAGGAAGCCGGGCTTCCTCGTGTTGACAGGTCTTGTTTTTAGGTCGTTTTTGTGGTTTCATGAATTCTGTTGTTTCCCGTAACTCACTGATGTGGGAGACAACAAAAGTTAACTTTTTCTTTTACAAACTATCTAGAGGAGCGTAAAATGCAGAACGCAACAATTCCCGGGGTTGTGAGAAGTGTTGAAAGACACAGAAAAACACTTCACATCGGAGTTTCTTCCGATGAGTATGGACTTGTTTTTCTCATTCTATCGAAAGGACAATGTTCTTCGAGTTTATTGAAAGAAGGGAGAGCTGTAAGCATATCTGGTGTAAAAGCAGGGAATGATAAATTCACTGCGAAGAAGATTGTCGATCCTTCATTAGTTGAGAGAAAAAAGAAGCCATTAGAAGTCACGAGAAACACGAGAAATTTCTTCAACATTTCGCAACTCAAATTCGCTCCAAGATTTGGATAATCAGTATCCGGTAAGAGCCCGCCATATTGCCAATGGTCGGGCTCGAACTTTTTGTCGGGCTGCCGGGAATCGAACCCGGTCTACATGCACCCCATGCATGCGTACTACCGGTATACTACAGCCCGTAGTGCTCTTATCGTATCGCAAAGGAAGAAAATAAAAAAGCCCGCAAGAGCTTCTCTATTTTTTCTTTGTTACCGGTTTTCTTGCGAGCGTCCGAAGACACCGGGTGCACACAAGTCCCCGTTTTCCCGAAGGAAGACGCGTAAGTTGGAGATTCGATCCCTTTCTGCTCCAATTCGTGGGATTGTAATTCCCGCGAAGTTTCTTTCGCGTTCCTCCCATCAAGTATGATTTTTCACAGATTGCACAAGCGCGCATAGTGCACAGATTACACAATGTTCTGAAAAAAGTCAAAAATTCCTACCCCAATATTACCTCCTTGTACGTCTTTGTCTGAAAATCGAATTGGTAGAACTTTATCGCATCTCCTTTTCCCACCTGGAGGATAAGGGATGTCTGTGATGGATCTACTTGAAACATTAGAGTGCCCTGAACGGTGCCTTGAGGCGGCATTGAACTCCATGCACCGTCCGCCGCGAGAGCTCTTTGGTTCTCGGAGCTCAAACTTACGAGTTGAAAAAAGTCCTTCGGATCGATTGCACTGTAACTCTGCGCTCTTTCGGTCGACGCCTTGAGGTGGACGAATACTTTTCCATCCGCCTGCTTTGCCACATCTTGCACGATAAGAACTATTGTCGCCTGCGGTTGAAGCAGGGGACTTGAAGTTGCGTTAAAGACAATGCCGGTCGGGATGATGATATTTTCGCCCTGCTCGGTGATAGGCGGATTATTTGTGCCACTAGCCGGGAGAGAAGGGGCCGTCGACGATACGGTGCTCGTCGCGATATCGCTTTTGAGCGCAAGCTCAAGGTTTAATTCCACGTTTTTCACGTGAGTATCAAGCGTATTTATCTGGTCAAAGACGATATAAAAAACGATCAATACCAGAACCGCAAACACTCCGAATATAAAATATGATTTCGTATTTTTTTCCAACATTCCTATTATAACACAACGCATGCGAGGTGGTATTCTATTCGTGACTCCATTATCATAAAGATATGTCCACGCTATTTGCGATCATCGTACTTGTATTTTCCGCGGTGATACACGAAGTTTCACACGGATTCGTTGCGGAGAAGCTGGGAGATCCTACCGCACGCCTTCAGGGGCGGCTCACATTAAATCCCTTGAAACATCTCGATCCCTTCGGATCGGTAATTCTTCCGCTTCTTCTCTCGCTCTTGCCGGGCGGCATTATCTTCGGCTGGGCGAAGCCGGTTCCTTATAATCCGTTCAATCTTAAAAATCCCGAGAAGGGCGCGGCGTTGATCGCACTCGCGGGTCCGGTGAGTAACCTCTTTATCGCCGCGGTATTGAGCGCGGTGTATCGCTTGATTCCGTTTCTTTCGTACGGAAACCAGACGCTTTTGATAGCGGGAGAACTTATAAGCGCGATCGTACTCATCAATATCGTCCTCGGGATATTCAATCTTGTTCCCATTCCGCCTTTGGACGGTGCGAAAGTCATCCTGCCCCTGATTCCCGATCGCGCAAGAAACTTCAAGCGCTTCTTCTATGAACAGAATCAGTACGGATGGATTTTCCTCATCGTCTTCATATTTGTAGGCCTCCCTCTCATCTCTCCCGTCATTTTCGGTCTTTACCATCTTTTTATCGGGGTTTAGAAAAATACGAAAGCCGGATCGAGATAAATCAATCCGGCTTTTGTTTCTGTTTATTCCGTCGAAACAGAAAAAACGGAGTAAAACAAAAACCCCGAATCCTCCAAAGGTGCGGGGTTTGACCCAGTAGCAGAAACTCGATAATTATTTATCAGACAAGTCGATTTTTCTCTGTTCTAATGAATAAGTGGAACTCGAATAAGCCAGAAAGCAGAAGAATTGTACACAATCGAGTTTTCACTACTAGGTTTGACAAATCCACCCTTATTCGTTACTTTTAATACGCGCATAAATGCCGACAATTCACCAACTCATCAAGAAAGGAAGGACCTCGAAGTCCAAGAAATCTAAAGCGCCGGCTCTAGATTCTTATTTTAATTACATTCATAACAGGCCCGTGTCCTCGGCTTCGCCTTTTAAGCGCGGCGTGTGCCTCAAGGTATTCACGACGACTCCCAAAAAACCGAACTCGGCGCTTCGCAAAGTGGCGAGAGTGCGGCTCACGAATGGCATGGAGGTAACCGCCTATATTCCGGGCGAGGGGCATAATCTTCAGGAGCACTCGGTGGTTATGATCCGCGGAGGCCGCGTGAAAGATCTCCCTGGCGTCAGATATCACATTGTACGAGGCGTTCTGGATTCCGGAGGCGTCGATGCGAGAAAACAGCAGCGCTCGAAGTACGGAGCGAAACATAAAAAATAAAAAGCGATGAGAAGGAAAAATTTCAAACGAGCAACCCACGCCGCGGATCCGAAGTTTTCCCGAATCGATATGGGCCGTTTTGTGAATTATCTCATGGAGGAAGGGAAGAAAAGCGTTGCCGAACGCGTATTCTACCATGCGCTCGAGAAGGTGAAGGAAATAACAAAAGAAGATCCGGTTGCCGTGTTCGAGCGCGCAATTGAAAATGCGACGCCGCTTCTCGAAGTTGCCTCGAAAAGAATCGGAGGCGCGAATTATCAGATCCCCCGCGAGGTGAGACCGGAAAGGAAATTTTTTCTTGCGACGCACTGGATTATCGACGCGGCACGAAGCAAAAAAGGAAAACCGATGGCGGATCGGCTGGCAGAAGAACTTGTCGCCGCGGCGAAAAACGAAGGAAACGCGATTAAGAAGAAACAAGACACCCACAGGATGGCAGAGGCTAATCGGGCTTTTGCTTCATACTTGAGATAAGAAGAGAGGGAATCTAAAAGAATGCGAAGCAATTACATTATTTTAAACATAGAAAAGGATTGCGGAGTCCCGCACCGAACTCGTTCTGGTGCGGGGGCGGAAGCGAACAGGGCGTTTGCCTCTTATCTAAGATAAGGGCTTGATTTAAAATCCAAATCCGCCTATGGCGGAGAAGGATTTTTCAGTATCAAACCTTACCGAGCACTCAACCCCGATATTCGAAAGAAACACCATGAATCACACCACATCACAATTATCGTCGAATCCCGAACCACTCATGTTGAGTGCTCGGTGCTCGATTTTATTCGTTGCTCGAATGGCGCGAATAAAATTCGCTTATTCTCGCAAATAAAATCGGCATGCCTCGACAGTACCCAATTGAAAAAGTTCGTGACTTTGGAATCATTGCTCACATTGATGCCGGAAAAACCACTACCTCGGAGCGGGTGCTTTTCTATACCGGCGTTTCGCACAAGATCGGAGAAGTGCATGAAGGCGAGGCGGTAATGGACTGGATGGAGCAGGAACGCGAGCGCGGCATCACGATCACGTCCGCGGCGACTACTTGTTTCTGGATACCTTCTTATGCGGATGGCGATAAGAACTTCGAACACCGCTTCAATATCATCGATACTCCGGGACACATCGATTTCACCGTCGAGGTGAAACGATCGCTTCGCGTGTTGGATGGTGCGGTCGTCGTGTTCGACGGCGTGGCGGGCGTGGAACCGCAATCGGAAACGAACTGGCACTATGCCGATGAATACCAGGTTCCGAGGATATGTTTTATAAACAAGCTCGATCGGATTGGAGCAAGCTTCGATTTCAGCTTCAAATCCATTCTCGATCGTCTTACGACGAACGCCGTCGCGCTCCAGATTCCGATAGGAATTGAAGGGAACTTCGAAGGAGTCGTCGATCTTTTGACCATGAAAGCGGTGTACTTTGAAGGAGAACACGGCGAACAGCTTATCGAGAAAGAGATTCCCGAATCTTTGAAAGAAGAAGTGAAACAGCGAAGACACGAACTGATAGAAAAAATCGTCGAGAAAGACGATAACCTGATGGCGATGTATCTCGAAGGAAAGGAACCCGAACTCGCGGCACTGAAGAAAGTATTGCGGAAAGCGACGATCGAAAACACGCTCGTGCCGGTATTCTGCGGATCGGCCCTGAAAAACAAAGGAGTCCAACTCGTACTGGATGCGGTTGTCGATTATCTTCCTTCGCCGGGAGATTTACCGCCGATTAAGGGCATAAACCCAAAGACGCATGCCGATGAAGAACGGCACTCTGACGATAATGAGCCGCTTGCCGCCCTTGCATTTAAGGTTGCGGCGGATCCTTTCGTGGGAACGCTTACCTATTTCAGGGTCTATTCGGGAACCTTGAAGCGCGGGAGTTATATTTTGAACGCAACGAAGGATTCGCAGGAACGAATAAGCAGGATCGTCCGAATGCACGCGAATCATAGAGAGGAAGTGGAAGAAATTTATGCGGGAGATTTAGGAGCGCTTGTGGGACTCAAAGACACGACGACGGGGGATACGCTGACGGATCCCGAGAAACCGATTCTTCTTGAAAGGATTGTCTTTCCCGAACCGGTCATCTCGGTTCGTATCGAACCCAAAACAAAAGCCGATCAGGAAAAGATGGGCGTTGCATTGCATCGTTTGACCGAAGAAGATCCGACATTCCGCGTACGGGGCGATCTTGAAACGGGAGAAACGATTATTTCAGGAATGGGAGAACTGCACCTCGAGATTTTGGTGGAAAGAATGAAGCGTGAATTCAACGTTGAAGCGAACGTGGGACGGCCGCAGGTTGCCTATAAAGAAACCATCAAGGGATCCGGCGAGGGAGAAGGAAAGTATATCCGTCAGTCGGGCGGTCGCGGCCAGTACGGTCATGCGAAGGTTGAAGTGGAACCGATGGAACGCGGCGCCGGATTCGAGTTCGTGAATGCGATCAAAGGCGGTTCGATTCCTCAGGAATTCATTCCTCCGATCGAAAAAGGCATCAGGGAAACGATGGAAAAGGGTATTCTTGCGGGGTATCCGGTAATCGACCTCAAGGTAACGCTCTACGACGGATCGTTCCACGAAGTGGACTCTTCGGAGTTCGCATTCAAGATCGCCGGCTCGATGGCGCTTCAGGAAGCGACGAAGCAGGCGAAGCTCGTGTTGCTCGAACCGGTTATGAAAGTGCAGGTCATCGTCCCGCCGGACTTCTTGGGCGATGTGACTGGAGATATCAGCTCCAAGCGCGGGAAGATAAAAGCGATGGGAGAAAGGGGATCCGTGCGCATCGTGGATGCGAACGTACCGCTCTCCGAGATGTTCGGCTACTCTACAAACCTTCGTTCCATGACCCAGGGTCGAGGATCATTTACGATGGAATTCTCCCACTATGAAGAAATGCCGGCGAGTGTCGCTCAGTTGGTGATCGAGGGAAAAAAGAAATAGGGTTGACCCCGTAGTGAAAACTCGATAATTGTTCATTCGGCATAAAAACTATTAAAAATCAATCTTTTTTAGGAATCTCTGACAAGATGGAAAATATGAAGGCAATACACAATCGAGTTTCTACTACGGGGTTGACTTTTTTGAAGAAATCATCGAATATTAACATCGCCTAGTTAGCACTAAAATAAGGTCGAAAAATAAGTTTTTAGTCTCACGTGTATAGTTAAAAGTTGTTACCAATATGGCAGAAAAAGAAAGATTTCAGAGAAGTAAAAAGCATGTGAACGTCGGCACTATCGGTCACGTTGACCATGGGAAGACCACGCTCACGGCAGCCATCACCCACGTGTTATTCATGAAGGGTTTGGCGAAGAAGGAGGAGGGCGTAAATCAGATCGACAACGCTCCGGAGGAAAAGGCGCGCGGAATCACCATTGCGCTTCACCACTCCGAGTATGAGTCGGAGAAACGCCACTATGCGCACATTGATGCACCGGGACACGCCGACTACATCAAAAACATGATCACGGGTGCCGCTCAGATGGACGGCGCGATCTTAGTCGTGTCAGCGGCGGATGGTCCGATGCCGCAGACGAGAGAACACATTCTTCTCGCGAGGCAGGTAGGCGTGCCGTCAATCATCGTATTCTTGAACAAAGTGGATATGGTGGACGATCCTGAGCTCATCGATCTCGTTGAGTCCGAAGTGCGGGAACTCCTGAAGAAGTATAACTTCCCGGGAGACGAAACGCCGGTGATTCGCGGTTCGGCCCTAAAAGCGCTCGAGGCGAAATCAGGCGACGACGAAGCGGCAAAGCCGATTTTTGAACTCATAAAAGCGCTCGATGATTATATTCCGGATCCCGTCCGCGAAATCGACAAGCCGTTCTTGATGCCGATCGAAGACATCTTCACAATTGAAGGACGCGGCACCGTCGTTACTGGACGTGTGGAACGCGGTCAGATCAAGGTGAACGAGGAAGTTGAAATTGTCGGACTCAGACCTACTGCAAAAACCGTGGTCACGGGTCTCGAAATGTTCCAGAAAACACTCGATGAAGCCCAAGCGGGCGATAACGTGGGTGCACTCTTAAGAGGACTGAAGAAAGAAGACGTGGAACGCGGTCAGGTTATTGCGAAGCCCGGTTCGGTCACGCCGCACACCGAGTTTACCGCCGAAGTGCTCGTCTTGAGTAAAGAGGAAGGAGGAAGGCACACGCCGTTCTTTAAAGGATACAAACCCCAGTTTTATATCAGAACGACCGACGTGACCGGAGAAGTAACTCTTCCCGAGGGCACCGAGATGGTGATGCCGGGAGATACGATTACCTTCACAGTGAAACTCATCGCCCCTATTGCGCTTGAAGAGAAACAGCGTTTCGCCATCCGTGAAGGAGGCAAAACGGTTGGTGCGGGAGTCGTAACGAAGATATTGAAGTAACATCTGAATCAACGGAATTGTTATGGCCACTAAGAAAGAAGAGCAGGTTCAAAAAGAAAAATTGCGGATCAGGGTGAAGGCGTACGATGCAAAGCTCATCGACACGTCCGTTCATCAGATTGTCGAAGCAATCAGACGACAAGGAGGTGAGATCGTCGGTCCGGTGCCGCTTCCTACTGAATTCAAGAAATATACCGTAAATCGATCCACTTTCGTCCATAAGAAATCGCGCGAACAATTCGAACTCAGGGTTCATAAGCGTCTCCTCGATATTTTGAACCCGGAACAGAAAATAATAGAGTCGCTCACCGACCTGAATCTGCCTTCCGGAATCGATGTGGAAATAAAAATGCTCCAATAATAAAATACCTCGCCGCTTGCGGCGAGGTATTTTTCAAGAACCTCTCGGTTCTCGACGGGCTTCGCCCTCTTTCCTCTACGGGGAAACTCCCGTTTCCCCGACCCCCTTCCCATTTATCTTCCGCATTCATCCCTGCCGCAAGCGGCAGGGTATTCTGCGGATGATGAATAAAGCAACAGACAAGCCCCGGCACCTGCCGGGGTTTGTGGTATATAGTTGATCCAGTAGTGAAAACTCGATAATCGCTTATTCTACAAAACTATTACTCCATATCGCTTTCTTTTTGAAAAGGAGACAGGAAAAAATGAGGGGGGATTACCCACAATCGAGTTTCTACTACTGGATTGACATAAAAGCAGCGGATATACTATTATTAGTGCCGTAAGACAAGTAGCCGACACAACAACCAGGCGAAGTCTTGGTTTGTTTTTTTCCAACTGCTCGTGTAATCTCTTGCAAACGCATGAAATTCAAAGGGAAAAAAGTGAAAATGACACAACTGTGGCATGATGAGAAGGTCGTGCCTGTTACGGTTGTGCAGTTGAATGAGAACGAATCGGTAGCAGAACTTAAAGAGGGAGATACGGTGCAGGTGAGCGGCACGAGCAAGGGAAGAGGGTTCCAGGGCGTCGTGAAGCGCCATGGCTTCCATGGCGGTCCGAAAACCCACGGACAGAAAGATCGTCTTCGCGCACCGGGATCGAGCGGCCCCACGGCTCCGCAACGCGTTATTAAAGGAAGGAAGATGGCCGGACACATGGGGAGCGAGCGGGTAACGGTCAAAAACTTGAAAGTGGTATCCGTGGAAGAAAAAGAGAGGAATGTCTTCCTTAGAGGAGCGGTTCCCGGAATGATCGGCGGTATGGTTGAGCTACAAAAAATAACATAATTATGGAGATAGCCGTCTACAATCGGAAGAACGAAAAAACGGGAACGATAGACGTCCCCGCGGATATTTTCGGCGCGAAGTGGAATCCCGATCTGGTACGCCAGGCGGAGCTCACGGAACTTGCGAACAAGCGCACGCACGTGGCGCATACGAAGGATCGTTCTGAAGTGCGCGGCGGTGGTAAGAAGCCGTGGCGGCAGAAACATACCGGACGCGCGCGGCACGGGTCTTCGCGATCGCCGATATGGGTTGGCGGTGGCGTCGCGTTCGGTCCGAGAAACGAAAAGAATTTCTCGATGAAAATGAACAAAAAAATGAAGCGTGCGGCGCTCTACTCCCTTCTTTCCAAAAAATTGAAGAGCGATCTTTTAAAGGTAGTGGATGCGCTCGAGCTCGAAGCGCCGAAAACAAAGCATGTTGCGGCGTTTTTTGCTTCTTTTTTTAAACAGCGCCCTACCGTGCTTCTTATCCCTTCGATTGAAAACAAACATGCGCGCCTTTCCGCGCGCAACATTCCGGAAGCGAAGGTGGCTTCGCCGAAGATGCTCGGCGTATACGACTGCCTCGCTCAGAAGTACGTACTTTTCGAGAAAAAATCGCTTCAGGAATTTGTGAATCACATGAAGCAAAAACAATAATATGAGCATTCTCGGAACATCAAAATCAAAAAAGAAGGACACGGAGAAAAAAATGCATCTTTCGGAGAAAATCGTTTCTCACCGGCCGTTTCTCTCGGTGTTGAAAAAGCCGTGGACGAGCGAGCGTGCACGCGATCTTCAGGCGAAAAACCAGTACATCTTTTCGGTTGCGCTGCATGCCACAAAGCCGATGGTGCGCGAAGAGGTGGGACGCCGGTACAACGTTACCGTCGAAGCGGTGCGTATTATAAAGACAAAAGGGAAGGTGAAATACTACAGGAACATGCCGAATCGCCGAACGGCCTTGAAAAAGGCGATCGTTACGCTGAAAAAAGGCGAGAGTATCGACACCCAATAACATTCATCCCTCACATAACAAAAATAAAGAGGGAACATACAAAAATATGAAAACATTCAAACAAATCACAATCAGTCGCTTAGATGAGTTATGTGAGGGATGAAGCAGTATAAACCCACAAGTGCAGGAAGACGTTCGATGTCGGTAGCCGATTATCGTACGCTTTCAAAGGCACCCCGCATGAAAAGCATGACCTTGCGCATTCAAAAGAATGCCGGGAGAAACAATCAGGGGAGGATTACCATGCGTCATCAGGGAAGCGGTAACACGATTTTATATCGTACGATCGATTTCAAGCAGATGAAGATCGGGGTTCCCGGGAAGATTGAGGCGATCGAATATGATCCGTACCGCACCGCATTCATCGCGCGCGTGTGCTATAAGGACGGCGATCGGCGTTACATCCTTGCGCCGCATGCACTGAAGGTGGGAACGACAATCATAACGAGTCCGGAAGCGCCGCTCGAAGCGGGAAACAGAACGGTATTGAAACGCATTCCGATCGGCACTTTCGTGCACAACGTCGAGTTGTTTCCCGGAAAAGGAGGACAGATCGGGCGATCCGCGGGAGTTTCTATACAAATACTCGCGCATGAAGAGGGTTATACGCATTTGAAGATGCCTTCGGGAGAAATACGGAAAGTATTATGGGACAACTATGCTTCGATTGGACAGGTTTCCAATCCGGAATATAATTTAGTGTCCATAGGAAAAGCGGGACGATCACGGTGGCTTAATAAGCGGCCGACGGTGCGCGGCTCCGCCATGAATCCGCGCGATCATCCGTACGGAGGCGGCGAGGGGAGACAACCTCGCGGCACGAAGCGTCCGAAAACCAAGTGGGGCAAGACCACCGGCGGGAAAAAGACGCGACGGAAGAAAAAATGGTCAAACGCGATGATAGTAAAACGAAGAGAAAGAAAACGATAATACCATCATGAGTCCCGCACCTTTAGAGGACTGTGGGAATAACAACAAAAGAAATATGAACTACAGGAATAATGTCGTACAAATGAATAATAGGGTATCCTGCTTCGTAAGAAGCGTGGTCCTCTAAAAGTGCGGGATGAGTAGATCGGCAAAAAAAGGTCCTTGGGTGGATCAAAAACTCCTGAAGAAGATAAAGAACCTGAAGTCCAGCGAAGCGGCGCCTGTGAAAACGTGGTCGCGCGCCTCGGAAATAGCGCCGGAAATGGTGGGTTTTAGTTTTGCCGTGCATAACGGAAAGGATTTCATTGAAGTCAGGATTAACGAAGATATGATCGGTCATCGGCTCGGAGAATTCTCGCCCACGAGGAAGTTCATAAAACACGGAGGGAAGATGCAGCGCGACCTTGAGAAAGGCGCCGTAGCACCCGCCCCCGCTCAAAACCAAAAGAAATAACTTTTTATCGCAATGCAAACCGTAAAAGCACAATTGAGATTTTTGAAGATTTCCCCGAGGAAGGTTCGTTTGCTTGCGGATACGGTTCGCGGACTTCCCGTCGAAGAGGCGGAAGCAAAATTGCTTTTGAGCCCACGGAGACCGAAGGAAGCACTTTTGAAACTTCTTCGCTCGGCGGTCGCGAATGCGAAAAACAACAACAAGCTCGTTCCGGAAACGCTTTTTATAAAAGAACTCCGCGTGGATCAGGGTCCGATGCTGAAGCGCTGGATGCCGCGTTCCCGCGGATCGATTGCCGGAATCCAGAAGAAGATGAGTCATGTGACGATCATACTCGGCACATCCGAGAAACCGTACGAAAAACGCTTCTCCATTGTCGTGCCGAAACATGAGAAAAAAGAAGAGAAGAAGGGGGAGAAGAAAAAAACGAAGGCAAAAGGGCACGAAGAGCGCGCCGAAGAAAAAACGGCCGCCAAGGAAAAAGAGAAAGAGCAGAAAGTGACTCCGGAAAACAAACCGAAGGAAACCAAAGGAGCACTGCGAAAAGTGTTCCGAAGAAAGGCGATTTAATTTCAAAAATCCATGGCACAAAAGATAAAACCAAACGCATTTCGCATCGGCATCACGCTTCCGTGGGTAAGCCGTTGGTTTCCTAAAAAACAGGTCCGCTTCTTCCTCGAAGAGGACCAGATCATCAGGAAGATCGTACACGAGAAAATTCTCGCCGCGGGAATCGCTTCCATAGAGATTGAAAGAATGGGGGATACGGTGCGCATCATCGTAAAAGCCGCGCGGCCGGGGCTCGTGATCGGGCGCGGGGGAAAAGGCGTTGAAGAACTGAAAAACGCGATTGCAAGGGCGATAACGTCATTCAGAAGGAAGAATAAGATCGTCGGTAAGTTCAGTTTGAACGTGACGATCGAGGAATTGAAGCGATCCGAGATTTCCGCGCAGGTCACGGCGCAGCAGATTGCATTTGATATCGAAAAACGCCTTCCATTCCGCCGCGTGATGAAACGCACCGTCGAAACCGTCATGCAGAACAGGGAGGTGCAAGGAGTAAAGATAAAACTGAGCGGACGGCTCGGCGGCGCCGAAATCGCCCGCGTTGAGCAACTCGCAAAAGGGAAGATGTCGCTCCAGAGTTTGCGCGCCAACGTGGACTATGGAGAAGCGACCGCGTTTAATACCTACGGCACGGTCGGAGTAAAACTCTGGATTTACAAGGGGGAGGTATTTGAAGAAAAGGAAAAAGGAAAAAATTAAATGTTGCAGCCCAAAAAACAAAAACACAGGAAGATGCAGAAGGGACGGAAGAAAGGCCGTCTTACCGAAACGCGCGGACTCAAAGTGAGCTTCGGAACCTTCGGACTCCAAGCACGGAGCGCGTGCTGGATTACCGCGCGACAGATCGAAGCAGCGAGAAAAACGATTACGCACGCCCTGAAACGGGGAGGAAAGGTTTGGATTCGCATCTTTCCGGATAAACCCATCACGAAACTCCCTCCCGAGGTGACCCTTGGAGGCGGAAAGGGAAATATCGATCACTACGTGGCTCCGGTCAAACCAGGAAGGATTCTTTTCGAAATCGACGGCGTTTCGCGCGAGATCGCGACCCACGCCCTCCGCATGGCCGGACACAAACTTCCCGTAAAGACGAAGGTGGTTGAAAAACAATAATCACTTGTCCCGTTAGAAATAAACACACAACCATGGATATAGATAACCAAACAATTATAAATGAAGAATCATCGAAAAGTCGGATGAGCTTTTCAGTTTATTTCTAACGGGATGAAAAAGAAAGAATTACAATCCTATACCGCGCGGTCGGAAAGCGAACTGCAGAAAGAACTTCTTGAGGAACGCGAGAAACTCGCGAAGCTTCGATTTGACCTCGCTGCGGGAAAAGTGAAGAATATACGTGAAATACGGCATTTGAAGAAAAACATCGCCCAACTTCTCTCGCTTCTCCCAAAAAAGAACAAATAAACATATGAGTCCCGCACCTTTAGAGGACTGTGGGAACGAAAGATAAGAGAAATATGAACTACAAGAACAACGTCGCAAAAATAAATAATAGAGTATTCCGCTTCGTAAGAAGCGTGGTCCTCTAAAAGTGCGGGATGAGGAAACTTCAAGGGATAATCATTTCGGATAAGATGCAAAAGACGAGAGTCGTCTCGATAACTCACTTGCACAAGCATCCGCGGTATCAGAAGTATTATAAGGTTACGACTCGTCTCAAGGCGCACGATGAAAAGAACGAATATAAAACGGGAGACAAAGTCGTCATCCAGGAAACAAGACCATTGTCGAAAGATAAGAGATGGGTTATAGTCGGCAAGGTCTAACCATATGATTCAAGAACGTTCCATTTTGAAAGTTGCAGATAATAGCGGAGCCAAGATAGTCCGCTGTTTCAGGGTTTTAGGAGGAGGAAGAAAGCGCTACGCCGAGGTGGGCGAGATCATTATTGCCTCGGTGCAGGTCGCTGAACCAAGAAAGCAGATAAAGAAGAAGGATATCGTACGCGCGCTTGTCGTGCGTCAGAGAAAGCCGATTCGCCGATCTGATGGGTCTTATGTCCGTTTCGGCGACAATGCTGTAGTCATTATCGACAAGGATAAAAAAGAACCGAAAGCGACCCGCATCTTCGGTCCGATCCCCCGGGAAATAAAAGCGCTCGGGTATGACGCAATAACCTCGCTTGCGGAAGAACTGGTATAACAACATGAATCCCGCACCTTTAGAGGACTGTGGGAACGAAAGACAAGAGAAATATGAACTACAAGAACAACGTCGCAAAAATAAATAATAGAGTATTCCGCTTCGTAAGAAGCGTGGTCCTCTAAAAGTGCGGGATGAAGTTAAAAAAAGGAGATACAGTGAAGTTTTTGGCGGGCAAGGATCACGGGAAAACCGGGAAGGTACTTCACGTCGACAGCAAGGCGGGAATGGTTACCGTCGATGGATTACACATGTTTAAAAAACACGTACGGCCCAAGCGACAGGGGGAAAAAGGAGAAGTGGTATCGCTGTCGAGGCCGGTCAATGTTTCGAACGTGATGCTCGTGTGCCCTTCCTGCCATAAGGCGACGAGAGTCGGCCATTCGATCTCGAATGACAAGAAGAGTCGCATATGCAAAAAATGCAACGCATCATTATGACGGAGACGAAACAACAAATTCAGATGATAGAGAAGATCGTGGTGAATACGGGACTGGGCAGGATCAGCCAGCAGGCGCAGTTTGAGGATAAGATACTTCCCGAACTGGAGAAGGAGTTTGCGACTATTACGGGACAGAAAGCTTCCCGCCGACAGGCGAAAAAATCGATTGCCGGATTCAAAACCCGCGCGGGACAGATTATCGGACTTACGGTAACGCTTCGCGGATCACGTATGAAGGATTTTTTCGATCGGTTGGTGAATTTGGTGCTTCCCCGCGTGAAAGATTTTCGTGGACTGCCCGAAACGAATGTCGATCAGAACGGAAATTTGAATATCGGACTCAAGGAACAGAACGTATTCCCCGAAATCGATGTTGAAAAATCGAAGGTGTCATTCGGCATACAGGTTACCGTCGTTCCGAAAAAGAAGGAAAGAAAGACTGCAATTGATTTTTATCGTCGTTATGGAGTACCATTGAAGAAATAACATGGCAAAGAAGTCGGTCATCGCAAGATCAAAAAAGAAACCGAAATTCAGCACCAGAGCAGTTCTCCGGTGTTTTCGTTGTGGTAGGAAGCGCGGCTATATGCGCGACTTCAATCTTTGCCGCATCTGTTTTCGCGAACTCGCAAGCCGCGGAGAAATTCCGGGAGTGAAAAAAGCAAGCTGGTAACATGAGTCCCGTTAGAAATCGCGATCGCAATTTCTAGGGAAACATGATATACAAAGACAAAACAATGAGTCAAAATCACAAACATAATCAAGATTGCCTGATCGCGATCTATTTCTAACGGGATGAGTTATACCGATTTCGTCATAAAAATCAAAAATGCGAAGATCGCGGGAAAGCCGATTGTGAAAACGGACGCCACGAAAATGAGTAGGGCGATCGCCGAGCTTCTTGCCGCGCGCGGTTTCGTGAAGGGCGTGGAGGTAAAAGGAAAAGGAGTGAAGAAATACCTCGAAATTGATTTGGAAGGAAAGAAGCAAATGCACGCCGTAAAGTTTCTGAGCACTTCGTCCCGTCATCGTTATGCCGGTTACAAGGATTTCAAGAAAGTGAAGAACGGTTTCGGGATGCTCGTCGTCTCGACGCCCAAGGGGATCATGACCGGGGAAAGCGCGAGGAAAGAAAAAGTCGGAGGAGAGCTGTTGTCCGAAATCTGGTAACATCACATGAGTCCCGCACCTTTAGAGGATTAGGGAAAGATAAAACAAAAGATTATGAAAAACTATAAAAATGTCGCAGATAAAAATAAAAGAGAATCGTGCTTCGCAAGAAGCGTGATCCTCTAAAAGTGCGGGATGAGTAAGATCGGGAAAATGCCAATAACCATACCGGTGGGAGTTACCGTTACGATCGACGGAGGTTCCATTTTTATAAAAAGCTCGAAGGGAGAGCTCTCGGTTCCTCTTCTTCAGGGTATCAAGGCATCCATTGAAGGGACGACGCTTTCATTCGAACCGCAAAGCACCTCGAAACAAGCGAGAAGCAACTGGGGAACTCAGCGTGCGCTCGTTCAAAATGCCGTAGAAGGACTTACAAAAGAGTTCGAGAAAGGACTGATCCTTGAAGGAGTGGGATTCCGTATTATGAAAGAAGGGGAGGGACTTACGTTAAATCTCGGATTTTCTCATCCGGTAAAATACGAACCGCCGAAGGGCATCACGTTCGAGGTGGAAAAAAACTCGCGACTTAAGATAAAAGGGATTGATAAGGCATTAGTGGGCCAGGTTGCCGCGAAGATCCGAGCGCTCAAAAAACCAGAACCCTATAAAGGAAAGGGATTCAGATATGATAATGAAGTATTGCGAAGGAAAGTCGGAAAGAAAGCGGGCGCGGGAAGTTCCGCCTCCTAATGCACTCCATTCATCCCGTTAGAAATAAACAGACAACCATGAATACTATCAACCGAACAATTGTAAACAACAAATCATCGAGAAGTCGGATGAGATTTTTAGTTTATTTCTAACGGGATGAAAAAATCCAAACAACTCAACACGAAAAGAGAATCGAGAAAAAGAAGGGTTCGCGCGAGAATTGCGGGGACCGCGGAGAAACCGCGCCTTTCCGTGCATCGAAGCAACACCCATATTTACGCCCAGCTTATCGACGATGCAAAGCGTAAGACGATCGTTTCCGCATCTTCTCTCGAGATTCGACAGGGAACGAAGAAGATCGTGAAATCGGAGATTGCAAAACTGGTTGGTGCGGAACTCGCAAAAAAAGGAAAAGCGGCCGGAATCAAAACCGCCGTGTTCGATCGCGGAAGTTACCGTTATCACGGTCGGGTGAAGGCGCTCGCGGAAGCGGCGCGCGAAGGAGGAATTCATTTTTAAAACAACATGGAACGACAACCACGCCCGATGCGGGCGAAAAAAAGCGAATTTCAGGACAAGGCACTCGAGATACGAAGAGTGACAAGAGTTGTTGCAGGCGGAAAGCGTTTCAGCTTCCGTGCGACAGTCGTGGTGGGCGATATGAAAGGGAGAGTAGGCGTCGGAATTGCGAAAGGACTGGATGTTGCGGCCGCGGTTGAGAAAGCGAAACGTCAGGCTCAGAAAGATCTCATACACGTTCCTTTGAAGGATCAGCGCACGATTCCGCATGACGTCGAAGCGAAATACAGTGCCGCGAAGATCAGGATCAAGCCGGCGCGGAAAAATCACGGCCTTATCGCGGGCGGTGCTTCTCGCGTCGTGTTGGAACTCGCGGGAGTGAAGGATGT
>DAIDBF010000028.1 GCA_027310235.1 bacterium
CTTGAGGCAAAACTGAATCGGAGGCCCATGAGGGTACTCCGGTTCCAGACTCCGCAGGAAGCGCTTATGACACATCGCCTACGGATACAAAACAAAAAACACCGCCATTACGGGGTGTCCTAATTGAGGGGGTCGAGTGCCCCTTAATTTTCTGGCTATATTTTAGCACAAATTCGTATAAAAATCAATTGTCCAAAAACACAGTAATTGGGCCCATTTTCGCCCCTCTCTTTTTGTTGTATTAACTATCTTTTGCGAGCCTCACTTTTGTCCATATGCACAAAAGTGAGGCTAACCCCGTATCAATTAGTTCTATCCTTATTAATCCGTGTCTAGGAAATTCTTCTTCCCCACTGGTTGGCGGAGCGGCTCGGGGTTAGAGTGACACAAGGATGTTTCCTCAAGTGTGTTATACTATGACTGTGCGAATAACTTTTTGCGGAGGAGCGGGAGTCGTGACGGGATCGAGCTATCTTCTCGAGACGGAAGGAAAAAAAATACTTGTTGACTGCGGACTTGAACAGGGAGAAGAGTTTGCCCCGGAGGTGAACTTGAAGCCGTTCCCGTACGACCCCTCGGAGATCGATGCGCTTTTTGTGACGCATGCGCACATCGATCACGTGGGACGAATCCCGCAACTCGTAAAAGCCGGGTTCCGTGGCATTATCGTCTCGACGCCCCCCACGAAAGAGATTGCAGAGCTGCTTCTTCTCGACTCGGAACGCGTGCTCGGGAAGGAGGCAGACGAGAAGGGAACCCCGCATCTCTATACCGAAGATGATGTGAAAGAAGCGATGATGTACTGGCAGACGCTTAAGTACCATACGCCGCTTTCCCTCGGCGAAGTGACGATCGAGTTTTATGACGCCGGGCACGTTCTGGGCTCGGCTTCCATTCTCATTGCCGCCGAAGGAAAGAAAGTCGTATTTTCGGGGGATCTCGGAAATACTCCGGCGCCTTTTATCAAACCAATTGAATATTTTAAAGACGTTGATTACGCGCTCATCGAATCAGCATATGGCAACCGCGTTCACGAACACCTTGAGGAGCGGAAGAATATAATGGAGGATGCGATAGAAGACACGGTGCGCGACAAAGGAGTTCTGATGATCCCCGCCTTTGCGATGGAGCGCACACAGGAGATGATATTCGAACTGAACGAGCTCGTGGAAGGAAAACGCATTCCGAAGACGCCCGTCTATGTCGACAGCCCGCTCGCGATAAAACTCACCGAGGTCTACAAAAAATACATGGGCGATTCGGATTACTTTAGCGACGAGACCGTTCGTCTTGCGGAAACGGGGGACGGTGTTTTTGATTTCCCCGGCCTCATCCAGACCGCCACTAAGGAGGAGTCAAAAAAGATCAACGATGTGCCGCCGCCCAAGATCGTGATCGCGGGCGCGGGAATGTCGAACGGCGGCCGCATTCTTCATCACGAAGTCCGCTATCTTCCCGACCCGAAGAGCACACTTCTGATTGTCGGGTATCAGGCGGCGGGATCGCTCGGAAGAATGCTCCAGGATGGAGTATCGACGGTCACGATAGAAAAGAAAACCGTGCCCGTGCGATGTCATATCAAAACGATCTCGGGATATTCCGCGCACGCCGACCAGCCGCAGCTCATGAAATGGGCGGAAGTGATGCGTCCGAACGTGAAGAAAATCTTCGTGGTGCAGGGGGACAAAGAAGCGTCGGAAGTGCTCGCACAAAAAATAAAAGACGAACTCGTGATCGCGGCAGAAGTTCCTTTGCTCGGAGAATCGGTGGTGTTATAATTGATGCATGCAGAAGAAAAAAAATATGGCAGAGAAGAAAACGCCGAGTGCAAAAGCCGGCGCCAATCATAATCATCACTTCGGATATCACCTGAAGTATAAAATCTGCGTCTCGGGCGCTGCGGAGACGGGACACTGCGCAAAAGACGCCGCCGAAAAAGCGGAGGCCTTGGGGAGGGAGATCGCGCGCCGCGGACTCATTCTCGTTACGGGCGCGACGATAGGACTCCCGTACTGGGCCGCGAAAGGCGCGAAGGAAGAGGGGGGCTTTGTGATAGGGCTTTCGCCCGCCGCCTCGAAACTCGCACATGTCAAGACCTATCATCTTCCGCTCGATTATCACGACATCATCATCTACACCGGATTCGATTATGCAGGAAGGAACCTTCTTCTTACTCGATCGGCGGACGCGATTATTACGGTCTGCGGTCGCACCGGAACCCTGAACGAGTTCACAATTGCGTTCGAGGATCAAAAACCTCAGGGCGTACTTGAAGGCACGGGAGGAACTGCGGACATGATAAAAGGAATACTCGAGGGGGCGCATCGCGGCCTCGGAAAAGTGGTGTTTTCGAAAGACCCCTCGACGCTTATCGATTTGGTGCTTGATGTTATTCGTGAGGAGGAACGCAAAAACGGCATGAACGGGCGCATTCTCTAAATGCGGAGAAGAGAGAATAATAAAAATCTTATTTTCGCTTCCGCGCTTCTCGCAGGGACGATTATCGGCGCAGGAGTGTTTTCGCTGCCCTACGTCGTTTCAAAGATCGGTATTGCACTCGGCTTTTTTTGTTTCGTACTTTTCGCAATCGTCTACTACTGCCTTCATCTCATGTATGTGAAGATCGCGCTTCTTCATAAGGAGAAGCACAACTTCGCCTATTTCGCGGAACAGCATCTCTCGCCCCGCGCCGGAATTTGGGCAAGCATCACGATCGTGGGCGGCATGGTACTCTCGCTTGCGGTGTATCTCGTACTCGCGCCTTCGTTTATTCATCTCTTTCTCGGTTTAGAAGGACTTCCGGCAGCGCTTCTCTTCTGGGGACTCGGATCAATCTTTATCTTCGTCGAGCTCTCCATGCTTGGTATCGCCGAGATGCTCGGTGTCGCGGGAATTTTGGGAGCAATACTTGTAATTATGGGTGCGGGAAGCACCATATCGGCATCGATCGCACTTTCTCCCGCCTCCTCGAGCTGGACGATCTTCCTTCTTCCTTTCGGTCCGCTTCTTTTTTCTTTCTCGGGACGAGCGGCGATCGTGACGATGGTTGAGGAACATCGCGCTGCGGCGCGCAGGAACGAAGGATTCAGCATAGCAAAGGCGATTCTTCTCGGCACGAGTATCCCCCTCGTCGCGTACCTCGTCTTCACCTTCGCGTTCCTTCGTATCAACCCTACCCCCTCCGTCGACCCGATTCGCGATCTCGCGGCACTCCCCGAGACGCTTCTTATCGCGCTCGGCATTATGGGGTTTCTCGCGCTCTGGACCTCGTACTTCATGATAGGGTTGAATGTGAAAAATCTTTTGGAGGAAGATTTAAAGATCCCTCGATTGTGGAGTGAGCTTCTCGTGCTCCTCGTGCCGATTCTTCTTTATATCTCGGGAATCGCCACCTTCATCGAGCTCGTGGCCTTCACGGGCAGCATCTTCCTCGCCTTCGAGGGAATGTTCATCACGAGAATGTGGCAGAACGCTTTTTCCCGGAGTCCCTTCAGGGCGGCAAGCTTTCTTCTTTATTTCATCTTCATCGCAGCGCTCTTTTATGAGGTGGTGTATGTGATACTATAAACGCGTATGGCTTCCTGGCTCGTCTACGCGCTCACATTCTTGATTCCCGTGGGGACGAAGAAGTATCTCTACTCTTTCACCTCCGGCGTGAGCGATTATCACTCGATCTTTCTTTTCGGGATCGACGCGCTCCTTATTATTTTTCTCGCCTTTTGGGGCGTGCGGGAGATCAAGTGGAACATCGTCGCGAAACTTCTCCTCGTCTTCTCGTTTCTGGGGCTTCTCCCGACATTTTGGTCGTCGAATATCGGGCTCATCGTCTACAAGTGGTTTCATCTTCTTCTTTTTATTCTCTTCGCACTCTCGGTCGCGGCGCTTCTTCAGAAAGGAACGATCAAGCTCAAAATAATTTTGTGGCTTCTTCTAATCTCGTCCGTGATTCAGAGCATCGTGGGATTTTTTCAGTTTGGCGCGCAGGCGAGCGTAGGGCTTTATTTTTTCGGGGAGTCATTTATCACGCCCTTTACCAAAGGCATCGCGAGAGTGAGCGTCGGTGATCTCTCGTTTCTCCGAATTTACGGCACGATGCCGCACGCGAACATCCTCGCCTCATTTCTTATCGTGGGAATCGTCGCGGCGATAGGACTTCTCTTTCTTGAAGAAAGAAGGTGGTGGAGAAACGCCCTCCTCGGGCTTTGTATCTTCTCACTTCTTGGGGGGCTTCTTCTTACCTTCTCTCGATCGGGATGGATTGTTGCGGCACTGAGTATTCTCGCACTTCTCGTTTATGGGTCTATAAAAAAAGCGCTCCGCTCGCGCGCCGTTTTCCTCTCGGGCGTGATTCTCGTGACGCTCGCGGCACTCTTCATTCAGTTCGGATGGCTTGTGTTTCCCCGGGCGCACTTTACTTCCGAAGAGCCCTCGGTGGATCACCGGGTGCGTTATAACACGATTGGGACTGAGCTCATCGTTCATTATCCCTTCGGTGTGGGGTGGGGAAATCAGATCTTAACCGCCGCACGTGAGGGATTGTACGGCGCGCAGGGACTTTCGCTCTCGTGGCAGGAACAGCCGATTCATAATCTTTATATTTTGATTGCGACCGAGAGCGGGATCGTGGGTATTGCGGCGTTTCTCATCTTCCTGTTTCTGATCTTTCGTTCCGCGCTCGCTCGCATTAACGACGAGATTTTTGTCGCGAGCGTGCTTCTCGGCGGGCTTCTCCTCTTTGGCCTCGTGGATCACTTCATGTGGGACTTGGAGGCAGGACAAATGATGTTGTGGCTTTCGGTGGGTTTGTTGTTGGGTCTTTCGTGGCGCCCCACCGCGATGCCCTCCAGCGCCGGCGGTTCACCCGCTCCTGCGGCGGGTGCCCGCCTGCACTCTCGTCCCGATGGCTCCGATGCGTGACATCAGAGACCAAGCCCATCAGGACTCCGAGAGCCGCCGTCGAACATCGCACTGGGTCGCCCCCAAGTGTTATTAGTAAACCCACCGCCTTTGTGGTAGGTTGGTTTTAGGGAAAGGGAGCCCTCGTAGTCCAATGGATAGAATACCTCCCTCCGAAGGAGGTGATGCAGGTTCGATTCCTGCCGAGGGCACCAGAATTAAACTTTCAGGAATTTTGCCGACCGAATTGGCCGCGCGAAGCGCGGCAGAGAACGGAGACACTGGCTCGCCGCGCGAAGCGCGGCTCGCCAAGCGCAGGTTCGAGCCAAAGATTTCTTTGGCAGCAACCTTCTTCTCCAAAAGGTTGCTATCCCTTGCGATT
>DAIDBF010000039.1 GCA_027310235.1 bacterium
CCCTCGGGCCAACCCATTCCCCTGACAAATATATTGATGCCAGCCTCTCGAAGATAACGGATCAGCTTTGCGCGCGGCTCGTTATAGATACCGACAAAACTCACATCGATGTCTTTTGTAATGTTATCCAACTTCCGATACACGGAGAGATCCACGCCCGGTTGATGATGAACGATGTTTTTGCAACCGATGCGGCGGTACTTCGGTATCGCCCGAGAATCATAGGTGATAATCCAATGAAAATACGGCGCGAAATGCCGACTCACGCGCTCCCAACGCCACGTATCATCGTCGCCGATGTAGGCAAGTGTGGCGAGGTTCTCGTCGTGGACTTTTTTGAACGTTTCTTCGCCAAGATCGTATTCGCTGAAGCCCGCGAGACACACGTCCGGCTTATTGGTCGCGAGGTATTCCAAAAAAACTTTGCGTGCGCCTTCGCGCCCGTGCGCCAAAATAGCTTCATCGATAAAAAAAATATCCGCCGTATGCCCATGCCGCTCAGCGACCGTCTTAAGCGGCAGATACTCCAAATAATAGCTCGGGGCGCGACGGCCCAGGTTTTTCCAGGTCCGATCGTACGCGTACTTGTAGTTCACGAGCAGTATCTTCATTGTTGTTGTCTTTGTTACTTTGTCTTCGCTTCACCGGAAGCATCTTTGTCACGCTCAGAAAGAATGGGGTTCTGGACGGGCCACGGAATGTTGAAACGCGGATCGTTCCATGCGAAACTGAACTGATTTTTCCGGTTGTAATACGCAGATTGTTTGTACTGGAAGATGATTTTTTCGCTAAGCGCCAAGTATCCATTTCCGTATCCCGGCGGAACGAGCACCCGCCAGTGACTCATGTCGTTCAAATCAAACGATTCCCAGGTACCGAATGCGGATGACGCCTCATCGCAGTTCACGACCACGAAAAATATTTTTCCATAAAGGCACGAAACGAGCTTCCATGTTTCCCGATCGCCATGGAGACCGCGCAACACGTCTTTTTTGGAGACGGAGATGTCGTCTTCGACGAAATGAATATCAATTTCCTGCTCTTTGAATTTCAGCTCGTGATATGTCTCAAGGAATGAACCTCTTGTATCCTCGAAGAACTCTCCCTTTCCGTCCTGAAACGGCT
Source organism: bacterium (assembly GCA_027310235.1). Lineage (GTDB taxonomy): Bacteria > Patescibacteriota > Minisyncoccia > UBA6257 > GWB1-50-10 > JAKAHD01. The sequence continues at coordinate 1,126 of DAIDBF010000039.1, forward strand.
CGGGCTTGATAAGAAGAATACCTTCAAGTTTTGTCTTTTCGATCTTCATGACAAGAAAGGAACTATCTTCTCGCACCACATGTGAAGCACCAGCGTGTGTATTTCCTGAACCCGTGCGGTAACAGAGGAAGGAACGATGACGGCGACGTCGCATTTCTCTCTTAAAATTCCGCCCCTGTCGCCCAGAAGGCCGACTACGTTAAGGCCTTGTTTTCTCGCAATCTCCGCGGCGTGCATTACATTAGTCGAGTTACCGCTCGTGGAGATCCCTAAAAATACATCTCCCGTTTTTCCCCACGTCGCGACCTGTCGCGCAAATACGTGTTCATACCCGAAGTCGTTCGCCCACGCGGTAAGAAACGAGGTGTCGGTAGTAAGCGCAAGCACCGGATATCCGCTCCGTTTCTCTTTTTTGAGGGTGGCCACAAACTCCGCCGCGAAGTGTTGTGCGTCCGCCGCGCTGCCCCCGTTCCCCGCCACGAGGATTTTCTTCCCCGCAAGCAATGTTTCCTTTATTATCTTTTCGGCACTATCACAGGCAGCAAGAAACACTCCATCTCTCAGGAGATCCTCGTGAAGACGAATTGCTTCCTCAATTGATTCGCGAAATTCCATACCACGTAAGCTCAGTTATAGAGTAATTCCTTCGAATAAATTTGAACAGGGCGCACTACAGCCTCACCCAGCTCTTGGGCACAATATCGCCTTCTTCGGTCTCGTCGGCAAACCATTTCTTCGGCGCTACCACGATCTTATTCGGATCGTCATTAAGCCACGCCCCCCACCAGGAAAATGTGCTGTTTGCGATAATATTGTGCTTGCACCTCGACATTAAATCCATGTGATATGCACCCTTCGGCCCCGCAACCGCCACGTACGTGGTGACAAACCCCGTTCTTAAGTGTTCCTCACACCATTTCACGTCATCGGAGAACACAAAGAAGTGTGGGTTCTTCACGCGCTCCGCCATATAGCGCGCAGCACGCTCGTAATATGCAAGATCGGTACTGCCCATAAGTTTTACGACCGTCTGCGAGGTCGCGAAATCGCCTCGGCGGATGTGAATTGAAATGGCGTTCGCGGTTTCGATGAGATCGCCGACTGACGCCGCTTCCCCTTCAAGCGGGTAACGAAATTTAAATGCGCTCCTTGCCTCATTGGCAACTTCTTCGAAATAGCGCTCGCTCTGCCATCGCCCGAAAAGAAAGAGATTCCCCTTCGTACGAAGTACCAATGGATCGAAGAAATTATTCTTTTCTCTCAAAATATTTTGTATCCCTAATGCATTCTTCATGGTCGCAAACGCGAGATCGATGCCAAGATATAACCCGGGAACCGGCAAAGAATCCGCGAGGTATGAGAGCGGCGTCAAGTGGGGGGTTAGCGTAAAAATATCGAGATCGAACGTTCGGTATGCAAAATCTTTTCTGGGGAACTTGTCGCTCAAAAAAACGGTATCGAGGAGAAGTGCGGAGTCATTTTTCTTCGCGAGCGTAAGACCGAGTGCATACTGGAACATTTGGTTCCCCAATCCTCCGCGCAAAAAGACCGTGATCATTGAATCAAAACCATAATCTACTCTTGGAGACCTGCTCGGCAATCCACTGATAGGTTTTTCTCAAACCGTCTTCTAATCTTAAACCTGGTTCCCAGTTTAATTTCGATCGTATGAGTTTGTTGTCTGAATTTCTGCCGCGCACGCCGAGAGGTCCATTTATGTGTTTTACCTGAAGCGGCTTGTCCGCAACCCGCATAGCCATTTCCGCCAACTGATTGATGGCCACCATTTCTTCGGAGCCGATGTTGACCGGACCGAGAAAATCAGAGTCCATAAGTCGTCGCACTCCTTCTAAACATTCGTCAATAAAAAGAAATGATCTGGTTTGTTTGCCGTCACCCCAGATTTCTATCTCTCCGTACTCCGGTGCCTCGGCTACTTTCCGGCAAATAGCGGCTGGCGCTTTCTCGCGCCCTCCTTTCCAGGTTCCCTCAGGACCGAAGATGTTGTGGAAGCGGGCGATTTTGACGTTTAAACCGTGGTTCCTATGAAACGCAAGATACAAACGTTCGCTGAAAAGTTTTTCCCAACCGTACTCACTGTCAGGCGCGGCAGGATAAGCAGAATCTTCCGAACACTTCGGATTCTCCGGATCGGTCTGATTATAGGCAGGATAAATACACGCCGAGGACGAGAAAAAAATCTTTTTTATGCCCGCCTTTGTGCCGTAGTACGCCATATTCAAATTGATTTGCGCGGAGTTATGCATCACGTCCGCATCGTGCTCACCCGTAAAGATGTATCCCGCACCACCCATGTCAGCCGCGAGTTGATATACTTCGTCGAAGGGGCGATCTAAAATTTTTTGACAAACCCCCTGGTCTCGCAGGTCACCGATTACAAAATCATCCGCCGCTGTCTTACTGAATTCCGGATATTTCAAATCGACTCCGCGAACCCAGAATCCTTCATACTTCAAACGCTTTACAAGATGACTCCCGATAAAACCGCCCGCGCCGCACACTAAAGAAGTTTTTTGTTCCATAGAATTGTCGTATCTTTATTGTTTCGACGATAACGCGCGCACCATTTCTTGTATTCTCTGATCATTCGGCCAGATGGAGAGAATTTCTTGTCCGATCGCGCGCGCGTTATCGACCTCCTCCGCGCTCGTATAGAGTTGGAAGAGACCATATAAAAACTGGGGACGATTCGGACTTAAAGTAAGTCCTTTTTGAAACAACGCAAGCGCGACGTCATAATCCTTCTTCTCTTTGTAGTTCCTGAAGTTCGTCGCGTGGATACTTCCGAGTATCGCTATCTCTTGCACATAATTCGAGCTGTGGTTCCCGGATTTGATCACGCGGGAAACCGAGTCGGCATACGCGATGAGCGCATCGGCAACTTGCTGCGGCGGTTTCTGCGCGATGATACTCCCGATCTGGTTTTCCAAAAACCTGATGTCTTCGGCCTGCCCCACGGGAGAATAAAAATCAAGCGCCTGATTGAATGTATCTACATAAGCGGCGACGCTCGTTGACTGGCCCGCTTGGCGCATCGCCTGGATGAACAACTGGGACTTCCGGAATGGAAGAAAAGCACCATAGATGAAGGAGAGAAGGGCGAGAATAATGCCCAACGGAGCGATGATTGTTCTTATGATCTTATGCATGTTTTTCGTGATGCCTTATCTCAAGAAACAAATGAACCGCAAATCCCAAGAAAAGAAACACATTGAGGTAAATCGGAAGTACATCAAAGAGCGCGACTCCCTGGCCGAGATACCCTACGGGAATCGCAAGAAGAAGTGCGGCGAGGAGCGCACCGCGTGGGTGATGATGTGTAATAATATCGCGGCGATATTTCCAAAACTGCAAGAAGAATACCGCAAAAATCCCCAAGAAACTTAAGAGCCCTACAATGCCGGTCTCCGTAAGATAGTCGAAGTACACGCTGTGCGCCCGATCGAACCACGTTTCCGAATTCTGATTCGGGGAAAAATGCCGCGGGTCGAAGTATTTATCAAATACGACTCCGAAATTTTCGGGACCCCACCCCAAGATCGGACGCTCCTGCCATCCTTTGATCGCCGACCCCCATGTCCAGAGACGGGTCTGGGCGGTCTGATCCGAAACCGAGAGATCGAGGAGCCGGCTTGAGGACTCGCAAAACGGCACAAGCGGTATATTCTCGTGACGGAACGCGAAAGCAAGCGCCGCAAGTATTATGCTTATGCCCGCAAGTATCACCGAAACATTTTTCCACTTCCCCTTGGGAAGTGAAAAAGAGAGAAAAAGAAGTGCTATGATTACCGCCAATCCGAGCCCCAAGAAAGTGCCCCGGGTTTGGGAAAGCAGGAAAAAGAACATCAGCACCGCGAGAATCAGAACAAAAAGCGTGTTTCTTAAGGGATTTTGTTTTTTTGAAAACCAAAGCCATAACGCATAAAACATCATGAACATAAGATAGGGCGCGAAATACGCCGGGTTCCCGAGCGACCCGGCGACCCGGTTGCAAAACCCCTCAGGACCGATAAACGGATTAATTTGAAGAGACGCCGCAATACCGTAGAGGATTACCAATCCCGACGCGATAAGCGAGAGCGTAAAAATTTTTTTCCACTCCGACTCGTTTCGAAATAAGAGTAGCAAGAGCGTGAAGAAAACGTAGAAGTGGAGCACCTGGAGCCCTCCATCGCCGCGCTCGAAGTTGGACCAGAAGGCGGCTCCCGCATCATACGCGAAAAGCGACGCCAAAAGGAACACGAACGTAAAAATCGAGACCGCGATGAAAAGCGGATGACGAAGTACCCGCCTTGCGCGTGCACGTAATGCTTCCCATTCGTTCTTCGAGAAAATAACCCCGAGGAGGAACGAGATCAGGGCGAGATCAACGATACCGCGGAAGAATACGTATTTCCCTACGATAAAGGGGAAAAGCGTCGAGTTAGTGACAATGATGACGCAGAATACCGAAGCATAAAGCAGAACGCGGGAGAGTTTAAAGTAGTTGAACATAAAAACTTAATTTCTAATTACTCTAATTACCCTAATTGATCTAAGAAAATCCCAATAAATAATTAATACGGGGTTGGTGATTCGGAACTTTGGTCATTATTTAGATCAATTAGAAATTAGGTCAATTAGGGCAATTTAAAAAATCACTACCTTTTCATTATATCCTATTGTGCCGGCGTTATCTCTATTCCCGATTTCCCCGGAACAGAAGAGGGGGGTAACGGAGCAGGGAGTGTGATACCAAGTTGATTAAATACCGGCTCGAGTTGCGGCCAGAGCGGGAGCGACCTGTACTCAATTTCTCCGAAGAGGCCTTCGAAGGTTTTTTTCGCTTCCGCGTCTTTACCCCAAAGGTAATATGCAACCGCGATCTTCAGGCGGATTTCCTTCCTCAACATTTCTCCGGCTGTCATATCAAAGGCCTGTTGGTAATATTCCACCGCCGCGCCATAATCCTTCACTTCGTCTCCCATGAGATTCGCGAGCGCAATCGCTTCATCGGCGGCACGCGGCACGCGTCCGAGCTCTTTTGCCCTTTGAATTTCCGCAACCCCCGCTTTCACATTGTGAAGCTCAAGCAAGATAAGACCGAGATAGAAATGAGGATCGCCTGCCGAAGGATTGAGCGCAATTGCCGTTTTAAATGCATTAAGACCCCCCTCCATATCCCCTTCCAAAAGTTTTGTTCTTCCCATCACATAATATACCTGCTGGCGATTCGGACTTAACTCCAACGCCTTCGCCGCAAGCGCTTCGGCGTCCTTCAAGTAATTTTTATCGAATTTGTAGAATATGTTCTTAAAATCGGCGAGTGTGATGTAGAAAAGGTAATTTTGAGGATGATGACGTATCACTGTCCCCAACTCTTCTGCTACGCGCTTTTGAATAGTCGCAATATCAAAATATTCAAGGCCACTCGCACTTTCGTACGATTGTTTCACGATGCTTGCGAAGGTAAGTCGGATATCATCACGGTAAGGAGTTCTCACCGCGAGTGCCTCGTCGAGCGCCCACGCTGATTCCGTGGTCATTTTGTTCAGATAGTAATTGGGACCCCAGTACTCGCGCCCGGCAGCATACACCATAGGCCAATTAAGAAAGAAAATCGGGATAAGAGAGATGATGAGCGCTGGATAGGCAAGCGGGACGCGGGACGACGACAAACGCCCATCAAAATGAGGGGGCTCAACTTCCTCCCGAAACCGAGTCTCCTTGAACCTCACATCGATGAATGCCATTACGAGGAAAAACATGAGATAGGTGCCGATCGTGTCGAAAATTACGAGATTACGGACAAAATATGCGACGAGCATCCCGAATAAGACGATTTTTGACGCTCCGTCTATCTCCGATTTCTTCAACTCATACAAAAGGAGGACCCACATTCCGAGATATGCAAGAAACCCGACGACACCGCCCGTCATCAGATATTCGATGAGTACGTTATGCGGTTTGTCCCAGTACGTCTCGCTGAAATTATTGGAGAGAAGGGTGGGATTATAATGTTTTTGGAATGCCAGATTGAAATTCTCCCAACCGTACCCGAGTACGGGATGATCCATAAATGACTGGGCGGCGCTTTGCCATGCGATAAGACGATTTTGAAGTTCCGCGCTTACGGTCGTGAAATTACGGAATCGTTCGATACTAGGGACGACGTTCCAAAACGAAGAGTTCCTGGTAAAAAAGAATGTCCCCCCAAACACAACAACAAAGAGAACGAGCCAGAGCCAGGTATTTTTAAGAACGGAGTTCACGAATGAAAAGTGATTACGGAGATTGAGTTTGATAATGGCAAGGAGGACAACAATAAGAAAGAGGCCGATGATAAGACCTCCCACATCTCCTCTTGTCTGGGTCTTAATAATCGCGAGCGCGTCAATAATGGCGACCACGAGCGCAAGCCACGGAACGACGCGAGCAATTCCGAGGAGGCCCGGTTCCCTATCCGCGGAGGCAGGGCCTCCTAATTTTCCAACGGCACTTTTGTGCCATAAATATATCCCCAAAAAAATATGGAAGAGAAGATATCCGGCGAGAAAGGTAGGGTTTCCGAAGGTGGACCACGGACGTAT
>DAIDBF010000021.1 GCA_027310235.1 bacterium
ACCTAAAGGGACTCGAACAGGGTGCGATGTGTGGTTTCTTTCGTCCTCGTTCGGGAGGATATACTCTCGCTCCGCAATGCCTCTTCGAGAAAAAAGAAACCGGAAAAAGTAGAACTTGCACCTTCTCCGAGTGAACATTGCCGGAGGGATGTGTTAAGAAACTCGTGAACGAGCCGCGTCGCCGAGTCAGGCCCCTCGCCCATAAGGCGTGCAGGGTGGTGAGGAGCGTGCGAGTGAACCGGAGTTCTTCACATCCGGAGGCCTGTGAACGAGGAGAAAGTGCAGTTCTACACTTCGTTTTCCGGAGTGGCTTTTACCTTTCTCGTAAGAAGAAAGAGGGCGAGTGCTGCGAGCATGAGGCCGAAGTCGCGGAAGGAAATATCATCCACTCCGTAGAACACCATAATCGAGAGCATATCGAGGAAGGTCAGTATGGAAACTGCGGGAAGGAAGATTCCCGCGAGAAGGAGAACTCCCAAAAGCAGTTCGCCGATTCCGTGGATCGTGAGAAAAAGCGACGGATTCATGAGCTTGTAGAGCCATGGAGGAATAAACCCCGCCCATGTTACCGTGTCTCCTAAAATGTGTGCGCCCGCATACAAGAGCGTAAGTCCGAGCCCGATACGGAGCACAAATGCAGGGGTGAGCTTCGTGGTTCCTTTCATCATGGTTTCATTATATCATAGTGAGGTGACGTATAAACTCGAATTGACCGGGTTCCAGGGGCCTCTCGAGAAACTTCTTGAACTTATCGAAGAAAAAAAACTCGAAATCACGACCGTAAGCTTGGCCGAGGTCACGGGCGGTTTTTTCGAGTATCTCCATCGTCTCGAGGCCGCGGGCGCGAATCACTCTCTCGTTGCCGATTTTCTCGTGGTTGCCTCGAAGCTCCTTCTCATTAAATCGAAGACACTCCTGCCTTCTCTCGAGCTCACCGAAGAGGAAGAAAGCGACATTAAAAACCTCGAGACGCGCCTCAAGCTGTATCAGGAACTCAAGAAGACAAGGGAATATATCAAGATGGGTTGGCATCCCGAACCGATGATTTTTTCGCGTGCGTTTCTCATGGAGCGCGCGCCTATTTTTTATCCGCCGAGGCGATTTTCGAAGGAAGACCTCGCGGGTGCCGTACGGCGCGTCGTGGGCGAACTCGAACGTTTTATGCATCCCGTCGTACGGGTTAAAAATGAGATTATTCACTTGAAACAAAAAATCGAAGAGATTTTCGCGCAGCTTACGGAACGCCCGGTGAGTTTCAAGAGTTTCGGGAGCGGATCGAACGGGCGAAGCGAACTTGTGGTGCTGTTTCTCGCAATCCTGCATCTTGTGAAAGAACAGCTTGTGATGGTGGAGCAGGGGAGTCATTTCTCCGATATCTTCATTGCCAGAAAAAAAAGAGAAGAGGTACAATAGGAACATTCTTATGGAACCATTGCATTACGAGGCAAAGTACGCGGCGCTTGAGGCGCTTCTTTTCTATTACGGCGAACCGATGGAGTTGAAACGCATCGCGAAGTTTCTGGAAATTGATGAAAAGTCGTCGGAAGAGCTTCTTATCGAGTTCGGTGAGGTGCTCGGAAGAGATGAACATCGCGGATTGCTGTTGCTTCGGAATGGGAACGTATTTCAGATCGGCACCAAGCCTGAGTTTCACGGTTTCGGCGAGGCCCTGGCGCAGGAAGAGTTTAAGGAAGAACTGACGCCTGCGGCCGTGGAGACGCTTTCTATTGTCGCATACCTGGGGCCGGTCACGCGGGCCACGATTGATTTCATCCGCGGGGTGAATTCGAGTTTCATTCTGAGGAGCTTACTCATGCGCGGACTCGTGACGCGCGCACCGCACGAGCGGAAGAAAAACGTCTTCGAATACTCCGCGAGCTTCGATTTTCTGCGCCACATGGGGATCGAATCGCCGGGCGCATTGCCGGAATATGATCGCTATCGCCGCATCCTCGAAGAGTTCGGCGTTACGGCTGCGGCGCAGGAAGAATCGGAAGTACCGCAGGAAACGGCTCCCGCCGAGTTGTCTCCATCCGAATAAACCCCGTCACTTAAGAAGGATAAAAATTTTACAAAAAATAACTTCGCCCAATAGTATAAGATCTAAAATGAGAAAATCTATAACATCGTGGATTAAAATCATAATGCTCCGCAATCCTTCTTAAGTGCGGGGTAAACGCCCATGCGCTGGCAAGTCATCCTCCTTATCGTCATCATCCTCGTTTCGGTCGGGCTCTCAAAGCTCCCGTTTTTGAACTTCTGGAAGACGAATAACGAAACGAACGTCACCTCGGTCGCTTCCTCGACTTCGGAAACTTCCGTCCCGTCCAAAGAAGAAAAAACGCCGGTGCGAAACTGGAGTATTCCCGACCCAGCAACGAGTGCGCGCGCTATCGTCGTGCAATCCCTGGACGACGATTTTCCGTTTTACCGTTATAACTCCGATGCGACGTGGCCCATGGCCTCGCTCACAAAACTCATGACTGCCGTCGTCGTGACGGAACGGGGAGGATTGAGCCAGAAGGTAACCGTTTCCGATACTGCAGTGCAGACGGAAGGGACAGCGGGGGATCTGCGTGGAGGAGAAATGTATACAGTTGAAGATCTTTTGAAGATCATGCTTATGGCTTCTTCGAACGATGCCGCGGCGGCACTTGAGGAATATATAGGGAAAGACGTTTTCTTGGGTCTGGTGAACAAGAAAGAAAAAGAGATAGGGATGACGAGAACCTTCATTTACGACTCTTCGGGACTCGATGACACGAATACGACGACCGCGCGGGACATGCTGATGCTTTTAAAATATATTCTCGCCAAAGATCCGGATATTTTGAGGTGGACGCGGCTTACTTCGCTTCTCGTGCAGCCCGCGAACTCCGAGAGGAGCCATGCAGTTCCGAACGTCGATCTTCTTGCGACCCGCGTCGATTTTTTGGGCGGGAAGACGGGCACGTCGCCCTTGGCAAAAGAGAATCTTGCCGCGATATTTTCTTTCAGAAACAGGAGAATCGCGATCATTATTCTTGGGAGTCCCGATCGCGTCAAAGAAACGAGCAACATACTCGAGTGGATCGAAAAGGCATACACATTTTGATTCGCTGTTGATTCGCAGTGTGAAGCAACCGTACTTCTGCTACGGGTGGTTTCGGTGTAAAATGGCGACATGCGCGTTGCGATTGCACATGATTATTTGAATCAGTTTGGAGGAGCGGAGCGGGTGCTTCAGACGCTCCTCGAAATTTTCCCCGATGCAGATTGCTACACGCTTCTATATGACAAGGAAAAAACTCGGGGGATTTTCGAGGGCCACAAGCCGCATACGAGCATCCTCGATGTGCCGGGAATAAGAAAGCACCACCGGCTTTTTATCCCCTTGATGCCGATCGCCGCGTCGCTTCTCAAGTCGAAAAAAGAATATGATCTTCTTATCTCATCGACGGCGGGGTATGCGAAAGGATTCGGCATTCGCGCTTCCTATCATGTGAGCTACTGTCATAGTCCGCTCCGCTATGCATGGGAGATCGACTACTTGAAAAATCTCAGATTTTCACCGAAAGCGCTCTCGAACCTCGTCGCGTATCCGATCGCACGATGGCTCAGGAAATGGGACAGGCGCGCGGCGCATAAGGTGAACCTTTTCATGGCGAACTCGGGTTTCATCGCCGAGAAGATCACTTCGTACTACGGACGCGATGCGATTGTGGTGTACCCCCCCGTCGATACCGAACTTTTTCATCCGGAACTTCAGTCGGGGAAGAAAGATTACTATCTCATGGTCGGGCGGCTTCTTTATTACAAAGGGTTTGACCTCGGTATCGCCGCTTTTAATCAGCTCCAGAAGCCACTGAAGATTGTAGGGCGCGGGCCTGAATTGCCGAAGCTCAAAAAGCTGGTGAAGTCGCCACTCATCGAGTTTATCGAGTCGGCGGGGGACGACGAGCTTCGCATGCTTTACTCAAACGCAAAAGCGCTCATATTCCCGCAGATCGAGGATTTCGGGCTCGTCGCCGCGGAGGCGCAGGCATGCGGAACGCCCGTCATCGCATTTGCGAAAGGCGGCGCTCGTGAAATCGTCATCGACAAGAAAACCGGCGTGCTGTTTCACGAACAAACACCCGAGAAAATTATTGAAGCGGTGCAGGGCTTCGAGTATCTCGCCTTCGACAGGCGCGCGATCGCGCGATCCGCGCTTCGATTCTCGAAGGAGATGTTCCGAACCAATATATTGAACACACTCGCCAAGTACGGCTTTACTTTCTAGCATCGAACTGTCAATGAATATTTTCATCGATACGAGACCCTACAAGCCGAACACGTTTTCCGGAATATCGGAGTATACGCGACTCCTTGTCGAACGGTTTACCGCCGATTATCCGGAACATCGCTACACCTTCTTTGCAAACGGATTCAAGAAACAGGCGGACATCCCTTTTTTTAGGAGCGCCGGGAACAGAACCGCGATCAACTTCAGGATTCCAAACAGGATATTCGATCCTCTGAATCTTTTTCTCCGTATGCCGAAGATTGACGCGCTCTTCCCGTCCGACGTGTTCTGGAGTCCGAACATCAATATCCTCTCATTCCGGAATCCCGAGAAGCGGGTGCTCACGGTTCATGACGTGTCGTTCCTTCATCCGGAATTCTTTTCCGTAAAACAGCGATTATGGCACTGGCGGCAGGGATATCGGTATCAGATCGAGACCGCGGGGCGCCTCATCGCCCCCTCCGATTTTACGAAAGAGACGCTCATGGATGCGTTTAAGGTTCCCGAAGAAAAGATTACGAGGATCTATCCGGGGATTGATCCGGTGTACAAAGACCATATTGAGACCGAAGAAATGCTTCGCGCGTTCAAGAAAGAACATGCGCTTCCCGATCGCTTCCTGCTTTATTCCGGCACGATCGAGCCGAGGAAAAACATCATCGCGGTCGTGCGTGCATTTAACGCATTAAGGCAGGCCCCGCGCAACAAAGATCTCTTCCTTATCCTCGCGGGATCGCGCGGATGGTCCTATGATACAATTTTCAAAGAGGTGGAATGTTCGCCGTATCGGCGGAACATTATCGTGTGGGGGAAGGCAAAGCACGAAGTGATGCGGTGTCTCTATCACCTCGCGACGGTGTTCGTTTATCCTTCTTTTTTTGAAGGAGTCGGGTTCCCCCCTCTCGAGGCGCAGGCATGCGGAACACCCGTCGTCGCCTCGAACCGCACCTCGCTTCCCGAGATACTCGGCACAAGCGCGCTTCTCGCGGATCCGTGGAAGGTACACGAGCTCATTGAGGCGATTGAAGCGTTTGTGGATAACCCCGCGCTCCGCGAGACGTTCAGGAAACGCGGCAAGAATAATAGTACGCGCTTTGATTGGCGGACAAGCGCCGCAGAGCACATGAACCTTTTCACCTTCGTGGCACAACGCGATTAAACGGCATATGGCAAAGAAACCGGTACCAAGAAAAAATATCGATCCGATTCTCGTTGACGTGAAAAATCCGCGTTTCAACTACGAACGGCTGAACAGGTTCGGAACGGTGAATCTTGCGCACGTCCCCGAAGCGGCCAGGCCGCGATTTCTGATTTTGAAACGCGCCCTGGTCGGCACGTTCGGCGTGTTGCTTCTCGGCGTCATTCTGTTCGTACTCCTTGTCGCAAACAACCTAAGAACCATTAAAGCTACCATCATCGGCAGCGGCGCCTCGATCATGGAGAACTTCGCCTCTTCGGCGACCGCGCTCAAAAATTTCGAACCGGAGACAGCATCGGCGTTCCTGAAAAAGAACAATGAAGAGCTCACTACCATCAGTTCGACAATCAACAAGGGTATCGGCCAGTCGGTTATCGATACGGTCGGCAATTTCATCCCGATCGTGAAAGGAGGAATCGGGTTTCTGGGAAAAGTAACGAGCTTGAATTTCCAGTTCCTGGAGCTCAGCCAAGATCTCGGAATGCTCCAGACGAATGCCCTCGGTTACTTCCAGCACGACGGAGCGGCGCTCATCGCTGCGCTCTCGAAAACGCATGAGACGATCCAGGCGATACGCGACAATACCATCGCCATCAAAAACACCTCATCGGCGCTCAAAAATCTTTCTTCCGCGTTCAACAGCGTCGATGACGCAATCGGAGGTGAGTATCTGAAATACAGCGCGGAACTCTACCGCTGGGATAACGCGCTTGTCGCGCTCGTGAAGTGGCTCGGTACGCCCGGTGATCGTCATATTCTCCTCTTGTTTCAGAATCCTTCGGAGATACGCCCCGGCGGCGGGTTCGTGGGAAGTTACGCCGATCTCACGGTTTCCGGGGGGCAGATGACGAACATGGATGTGCGGGATATCTACGATCCCGATGGCCAGCTCGACGAGAAAGTAGTGCCCCCGAAGCAGCTTCAGTCCATTACGGAGAAGTGGGGCGCCCGCGATGCAAACTGGTTTTTCAACTTTCCGACTTCCGCAAAAACGATTGTGAACTTCCTCGAGGCGTCGAAGATGTACTCGGAGCGTAGTGTCACCTTCGATGTCGCAATTGCCTTAAACATCCGCGTCTTGGAATCGTTTTTGAACATCACGGGGCCGATTCCCATCCCCGAATACAACAAAGTCATCACGAGTAATACCTTTCTCTCCGAGATACAGCGGGAAGTCGAAACGGGCAACGACAAGAAAGCGGGGGAGCCGAAGCGGATTCTGAAGGTGGTTACCCCTCTACTTCTCGAACGGCTCAATAACCTTTCGGATAGCGAACGGAAAGCGCTCTTCGAAGCGATTAGGGATGCGATACAAAAGAAAGATATTATGTTTTATGCGAAAGATCAGACGCTCACTGATTTTCTTGCGACGAATAATCTGGACGGTTCGGTGTTCAATCTTCCCTCGAGTTTTTGGGGAAGCTATCTCGGCGTCGTGAACGCGAACGTGGCAGGAGGAAAGAGCGATGCGTTCGTGACGGAGGATGTGCGCGCGAATGTCGATATCGACGTGAGCGGCAACACCTTCACGAATGTGGATATCACCCGTACGCATCTCGGGAATATGCAGAAGGATCCATGGTGGCGCGCCACGAACAAGGACTTCATTCAGGTTTTCACCGAACCAAATGCGACGTTGGTTGCACTCGACGGAAACGATACAAAAGCGAGTTATTCCACGCTCGACTACACGCACTCCGATTACGCGGTGAATTATGATCTTGCGGCGATCGAACAGGACGAGGTGTATCTTACGAATTATAAGGTGTGGCAGAGAGAAGATTCGGGGAAGAATGTCTTCGCGACATGGCTTATGCTTCCCGCCGGCGCCTCGAAGACGCTGCACGCGAGATACCAGACGCAGTATGCGGATCTTCCTCCGCTTACCCCAGGACAGACCTATACCTTCATCTTCGAGCGGCAATCGGGGGTTAAAAACTCGCTTCACCTTGTCGTGAATGCTCCTTTCCAATATTATTGGGCGGAGTCGAAGGACAGGGTGTTTACGTATGAAAATGACGATCCCGACGCCCGCACCGTGATCACGCTTACCCTGGCGCTCCAACCTCCGAACGAATAAATGGATAACATCAGAAATTTTTGTATTCACCCCGTTAGAGAACGCCACGCCGGAGGCGCGGCTTCAGCCGCTTGTGGCGGCTTTTCTCTAACGGGGTAAATTGCGCACATATAATCACCATGGATAGAATAAGAAATTTTTGTATTATTGCGCACATCGACCACGGGAAATCTACCCTCGCGGATAGGTTTCTTGAGATCACCGGTACGGTGGATACGAGACGGATGCACGAACAGTATCTCGATCAGCTCGAGCTTGAACGCGAGCGCGGCATCACCATCAAGATGGCTCCCGTGAGGATGCGTTATGAGCTTGGGGAAGAGCAGTATGAATTAAATCTGATTGATACGCCCGGGCATTCTGATTTTTCCTACGAAGTATCCCGCGCGCTCGCCGCAGTCGAGGGGGGAATCCTGCTCGTCGATGCGACACAGGGGATACAGGCACAGACGCTGGCGAATCTGCATTCGGCGAGAAGTGCGGGGCTTATGATCGTCGGTGCGGTGAATAAAATTGATGTACTTGAGGGAAATGGCGATAAGGAAGGACTCGATCACGTCCGTGGCGAAGTCGCGGAGCTTCTCGGGGTTCGAAATGAAGAGGTGCTTATGGTGTCCGCAAAAACAGGAAAAGGGACGAAGGAGCTTCTGGAAACGGTAATCCGGCGCGTACCGCCGCCGGAAGAAACCGGACGGAGCGGATCGAAAGAAAAAGAAACACCGGCAAAAGCGCTCATCTTTGATTCATTCTATGACGACCATAAGGGCGTCATCGCCTCGGTTCGGGTATTCGAAGGGATCATACGATCGACGGATACGGTCACACTTGCCGCATCAAATGCTGCATCGAAAATAAAAGAGATCGGATGTTTCGCTCCTTCGCTTACGGCAACCGAACGACTCGGGGCGGGAGAGATCGGTTATGTGGCGACCGGCATCAAAGACATCTCGCTCGTAAAGATAGGAGACACGATGCTGGGTTTGAAGTCTAAGGTGCAAAACCCGAAGACGTTCGCATTACACGGTTACAAAGAACCGCAGCCGGTGGTATTCGTTTCGTTTTACCCCGAGAACAACGACGATTACGATCTTCTGAAAAGAAGTTTCGACAAGTTGAAACTCAACGACTCGTCGCTCTCGATCGAGCCCGATCAAAACGAAGTGCTGGGAAGGGGATTCAAGGTGGGCTTTCTGGGACATCTTCATTTTGAAATCACTGCGGAGCGTTTGAGGCGCGAGTTTAAAGTCGGAACGGTAAGCACCTTCCCGTCGGTGCTCTACAAAGTGAAGACGAAAAAGGGGTGGCAGACCATTGTGAAGCCGGAGGAGCTCCCGCAAGAATACGAGGAGATTATGGAGCCGATGGTGACGATTGTCATTCTCACTTCTCCCGATTTTTTGAATAATATCTACCCCCTTCAAAAACGGTTCAGATTTTTCGAGAGCACGACCGAGACATTCCAGAATCAGACGGAGATCAAGGCGAAGATGCCGCTCGCGGAACTCGTGAGCGACTTCGACGATCAGCTGAAATCGGCGACTGCCGGCTATGCCTCGTTCAGTTACGAACTTGCCGACTACAGGAAAGCCGATATCGAACGGGTGGATATAGCGGTCGCGGGAGAATCTATTCCCGGGCTTTCCCGATTTTTCCCGAAGGAGACGGTGCAGTACGAGGCACGCCAGCTCGTTGAGCGCCTCAAAAAGACCCTACCGCAACAGCAGTTCTCTCAGCCGATTCAGGCAAAGGTGGGAGCGAAAATAATAGCTCGGGAAGATATTCCCGCAATGCGGAAAGAATTGGGTAATTTCGGGAAGAACGGCGGTGATCGAACGAGAAAGATGAAGTTGTGGCAAAAACAGAAAAAAG
>DAIDBF010000058.1 GCA_027310235.1 bacterium
TTACGGAGTACTGCGAGATATGCTACCAAAGATTTCTTCTGCGGCGGCCAGTTCCCCAAGAGATAGGACGTGGAAGTAAAGATTTCCGGTTCATTCAAGGTAATCCAAAAATGAACGTTATCTCCCAATTCAGAAACGATCTTTTCCACAAAACGTGAAAAATAACTGACGCACTCCGGAGATTCCCATCCTCCCTTCTCCGCGAACCACACGGGGACGGCCCAATGCCACAGAGTAATAAACGGCTCCATACCGCGTGCACGGAGTGCCGCGATCACATTTCGATAATGTTCGATTTCTTTCTCGTCGAATTTTCCCTCCTTCGGTTCGATGCGCGACCATGCTATAGAAAAGCGATGCGCGTTATGTCCCAACGATCGCGCAATGTCGAAATCTTCTTCATAACGATGATAGTGATCGGTAGCAATTCCGGAGATGTAATTTTCCTTCTGATACGGCGAGGGATAGGCATTGAGAAGATATTCGGGCCACCTTCTTTTCTTCGCCGACTCTGTTTTTTCCTCCGCTGTTTTTTCTTCCCACTCGCTCCAGTTGTTGTGGTTTCCTCCCTCCACCTGATGGGAACTCGTCGACGCGCCGAATAGAAACATGGTTCTATCATATCATTTCCTTTCTTCTTTCAGATACTTGGTCTATATTGAAGAAAAATGGAAAGGCGAAGAATCGTCCATTTTATAGGAATCGGCGGGATCGGCATGAGCGCTCTTGCAAGGTGGTTTCTGGCCCGGAAATGGGCTGTTTTTGGCTCCGATACAACCGAGGGTAAAATTACCCTCGACCTCAAAAAACAGGGCCTAAAGGTCAAAATAGGCCATAAAAAGGGCAATCTAAGGCCCAAAACCGACCTTGTTATATATAATAGCGCCATACTACGAGACAACCCGGAACTCAAGGAGGCGAGAAGGAGGGACATCGCCATCTTCTCTTTTTCCGAGGCGTTGGGCGAACTCACCCGCCACTACGAAACATTCGCGATTGCGGGAGCGCACGGGAAGAGTACGACGACTTCCCTTCTTGCTCTGGTGCTTTTGAGAGCCCGATGGGACCCGACAATAATCGTGGGAACGAAACTCAAAGAACTCACTCCGCCGGCTGACGGCTCGAACTTCAGAATGGGAAGGAGTAACTACCTGGTGCTCGAAGCGGACGAGTGGAAAGCGGCATTTCTCCACTACTCCCCTACTTACGCGATCATCACGAACATCGATAAAGAGCATCTGGATTTTTACAAGAACTTTTCGAATATCAAAAAAACGTTCCTGAAGTTCGTCGGCAACATGCGGCCGCGCGGCGTACTTGTCGCGAATCACGATAACAACAATCTCTATGCGCTTCGCTCCCAGATCCAAAAAATCGTGAAAGCGCGCCATACAAAAGTAATCTGGTACTCGGTCGATCAGTCTTCTCCCGCTCTCATCGCAAAGCTGAAAAAAAATATCTCGATCCCCGGCGCGCATAACCTTTCGAACGCGCTTGCCGTGTACACCCTCGCGCGCCATCTGAACGTAAACGAAAAGATAATCTTCTCCGTACTGAAAAGCTACCATGGCGCGTGGCGTCGCTTCGAGTACCGTGGAGAGTTGAGAATCAGGAATAAGGAATCAGGAATCAGGGACGGAAAATTGAAAACGAAACGCGATAGCGCCGTAATTCCTAATTCCAGATTCCTAATTCCCGTTTATGACGATTACGCGCACCATCCGACGGAAATTGCGGCTACGCTTGGGGCATTCAGAGAAAAGTTCCCGAGAGCCCATCTCATCTGCGTATTCCAACCGCATCAGGCAAAACGCCTGAAACTCCTTTTCAAAGAGTTCACGCGGGCATTCAAGGACGCGGATACTCTGGTGCTCTTGCCCGTATATAAAGTAGCGGGCCGCGACAAAGAGAGTCCCCGTTACAATTCCCGCGCGCTCGCAAAGAAAATCGGAAATGCGGTGTATGTGGGAAACACTAAAAAACTTCCCAAAGTTCTTGAAAAAATAGTTACTAAAACCTATAACCTGAAACCTGCTCACTTCGTCCTCGTTATGATGGGTGCGGGAACAATAGTGGAAGAGACGGATAAACTGCTTCATGAATGATTTCAAAACTCAGGAAGATTTTAAGGATGTCTGCGGGTACGAGATCGACGGATTCTGGTATCCGCGCGTGACGAAAATCGTCGAAATAAAAGCCAAACCGGCGCTGTATCGCTTTTACGCCTCGATGAGCAACTTCGACGAGGGGGAACGGATGAAGAAGAAGTCGGCCGAAGAGGGCACGTTGATCCATGAGACCGTCGAGGCGCTGCTCCTCGGAGAGCATCCTGTAATCCCCTCTTCCGTCGAGCCATCCATCAGAGCATTTGTGGAATTTACCGACAAAAAGAGTATCCAGGCGGATAAGAAGTTCGTCGAACGGCGGCTCGTGAATTTCGAGGAACGCTATGCGGGAACGCTCGATGCGATCGCCTTAATCGACGGAAAGATGGGAATTTTGGACATCAAAACCTCGCAAGAGGTGTATCGGGATTACAACCTCCAGACCTAGGCTTATATGGCGGCGATGAAAGACATTGTACCGGAACTCGAGACGAGATGGATTTTAAGAAT
>DAIDBF010000067.1 GCA_027310235.1 bacterium
ATCATAAGTTTGCTACAATAAACGTATGAGTCCCGCACCTTTAGAGGATTTCGGGAATGAGATAAGATAATGTTGAAAGTAAATAAAAGCGTCGTAGAAAACAATGGGACACCATGCTTCGCAAGAAGCGTGATCCTTTAAAAGTGCGGGATGAGAGAGCATTCTAGAATTATCAAAACTGTACGAAACGTGATGCCGACCGTGGTCTCAATCGTACTCACAAAAAGCATCGACGATTTAAAAAAGGAGCTCCCGAAATTCGCAGGGAAAAAGGGAAAGAAAGCGGAGCTCGCCATCCCCCAGGAAAAAATTGATGCCCACGGAATGGTGCAAGTGGGAGGCGGATCCGGATTTATCGTCGATTCAGAGGGCATCATACTCACCAACAAACACGTAGTGAATGAACTCGACGTTGCTCACACGGTAATTACAAGCGACGGTAAGGAGTACGCCGCCGAAATCTTGGCGCGGGACCCCTTGAATGACGTCGCGATTTTGAAAATAAAATCGGAGACAAAACTCCCCGCCATTACCTTGGGCGACTCCGACACCCTGGAACTGGGACAAACGGTCCTCGCGTTCGGGAACGCACTCGGACTTTTCAAAAATACGGTTTCACAGGGAATCGTTTCCGGCCTCTCACGATCGGTGGAAGCCAAAGCCGACGCACAAGCGCCGACCGAAGAACTCCGCGGCCTTATTCAGACCGATGCGGCAATCAACCCTGGAAATTCGGGCGGACCGCTCGTCGATATTTTCGGGAAAGCGATCGGCATCAACGCGGCAGTCGTCGTCGGGGCGCAGAATATTAGCTTCGCAATCCCCGTGAAGGCCGCATGGCACGACATCAAGGACCTGCGCGAGCACGGAAGGATACGAAAACCCCTTTTCGGGGTTCGGTACGTGGTGTTGAATCACGACACGAGCGAAAAGATGAAACTCCCAGTCGAATATGGCGCGTACGTAACCAGAGAACACTCATTCGACAACGCGGTCGTACCCGGAAGCCCCGCCGCACGCGGAGGAATCCGCGAATACGACATCATTCTTGCCTGGAATGGGAAGAAGATCGCATCGGAATCGACACTCCAAGATTTTCTTGAGGATTGCGAGATAGGAGAAAAGGTTTTGCTTTCCGTTTTAAGAAAGGGGAAGACATTTGAAACGGAGGTAACGCTTACCGAGAGAAAATAGAAAGCTTCACGTCGCATTTCCTCTCACTCGGGCGCTTGCTTACCAGGCAGACCGTCTTTAGGAAGATATAACCTTGCTTGGGAAGTATCCCGAGGAGTTCACGACGAGGGGCTACCTTTAATCACCAAGGCCCAAGTCATACCCTCGTTCGTGAAAACGCGACGTGAAGCTACTTGGAGGAGCTTAGTAGATATATTGATCCACCAAGAGCCCTTCTTTATCGAAGAGCTGGATCTTGTCATGGCTCGAATCGAAGAAAAGCGTGCTCCCGAGCCAAACTCTCCAATTATTGGAGAAAAAATCGGCATCGGAAGAGAATTTTGCGTAACATCCCGTGTAGTTGAAACGATTCAGAAACTCTCTGCACGCGGATTCGTATGAGATGCTGTTTAATTGGGCAGAGGTGGGAGTACTGCATCCGCCGAGCGAAAAGATAAGATTCTGACACCTTCCCGAAAATCCCGTTATCTCCGAGCGATCGTACATGTTGGGACAATAGGCAGAAAGCTGCGGATTGAATTTGTACGTGGAATTCAGATATCCTATACACTTATTCATTCTTAAATTCTGACCGAGCGGACTTGCGGAACTGTAGAAAGTCCCCTGTGCCCCGGGTGCAAGAATGATATCGCCCGCAGGTGAAAGTCCGGAGGGACTGTAATTCGAAATTGCCTGCGGTACCAGTATGTCACCGCGATTCGATCGCACCCTCCATCCGGTGATATCGATCCCTTTCTTAAGCGACGAGTCCGCCTGAAGCGAGAACTGTCCCACCGACGTCCAATCCCACATCGGGGAAACGCCGCTTATTTTTACAAAGCGATAAGAGGACGAAATCTGATCGGCGGTGAATCCCACGGGAGGAGTGATATTCGGACGCTGCGATTCTTGATTGTTGTTCTGATTTATTCCCTGGTTATTCTGCGCGTTGTTCCACGACCCGGGATTACTCGCATTACCCGATGGAGAAGGGGCCCGTGTGCCATATCCTTGGGGGAGGTTATATTGAACTTTAAACAGAGATCCGGCTTTATTGTATTGGATTCCTTCCTTCACATACATAAACGCGTTGTAAATCGCAACGATGATGATGATAAGAATGATAATCCAAAAAACGTTCTTCATGGGGGGGTCTTTAGAGTACGAAATTGATTAAGCGGTCTTTTACATATACTACCTTTTTCGGCATTTTTCCTCCAATTATTTTACTCACCGAGGGGTTTCCGAGCGCAAGCGCGCACGCTTCACTTTCGCCTATGCCGCGCTCCGCTTCGACGGTTGCCCGATGTTTGCCATTTACCTGCACTACGAGCGAGAATGTCTCCGCGACGATAAGACGGGGATCATAACGGGGCCATAAGTTCCGATGTATGGATTTTTTTTCTCCGGTCCCGGCCCACAGCTCCTCGGAAAGATAAGGGATAAAGGGTGCAAGGAGGCACACAAACATTTTATACTGGTCTCTTGTAACGCTTCTCACCTCCTCAAATTTATTAAAGAGGATCATGAGCGCGCTGATCGCCGTATTGTAGTGAAGTGATTCGATGTCTTCCGTAACTTTTTTTATCGTATAGTGGAGGAGTCGTTCGACCGACGGATCTTCCTTCTTGGTGAATCTTCTTTTCAATCCCTCATGGAACTTCCATATGCGATTGAGAAAACGCGTGATTCCCAAAATCCCCTGATCCCTGAAATCTCCTCCTTGTTCGAAGGGAGCGAGAAACATGAGGTACATCCGGAACGCGTCGGCGCCGAATTCCTTGATATATTCATCGGGATTCACAACATTTCCCTTCGACTTCGACATCTTCGCGCCATCTTTGATAAGGAGTCCATGTGCTCTGAAAAGCGGGAATGGTTCTCCTGTTTTTGACGAAAAATCCAAAAGTTTCATATCCCGAAGCGCGAGCGCGACAAATCGCACATAGAGAAGATGAAGCACTGAGTGTTCTGCTCCGCCGATGTATATGTTAACCGGCAGCCAGCGTTTCGCTCTCGAGGCGGCAAGCGGCTCCTTCTTATTTTTCGGATCGATGTAACGAAGATAATACCACGCAGAATCAAGGAAGGTATCGGAGACATCGGTTTCGCGCCGTGCTTTTCCTCCACATCCGGGACATCGCGTCTCAAAAAATGACTTCGCGGAAGCAAGTGGCGACTCGTCTTTCCCTTTCGGCCGAAAGTCCTTCACGAAAGGAAGTTTCACTGGAAGCTTATTTTCCGGAACCGCATACCATCCTGCAGTGCCCTCCGTATCCTTGGCGAAGGATGGGGCATCATTTCTTCCCGCTTCAGCGCATGACGCACAGTAAATCATCGGGATCGGCGGACCCCAGTACCGTTGACGCGAGATGAGCCAATCACGGAGACGGTATTGTATCGTGCGTTTTCCTCCGACGAATTTCGTAATTTCCCATTTCGCGTTTTCGGAATTCATCCCGTCGAACCTCCCAGAATTTACCAGTACACCTT
>DAIDBF010000083.1 GCA_027310235.1 bacterium
CGAAGAGCGCGCTCGGAGGGAACGCGATTCCGGTATTCGGCCCGCATCTTGTCTTCGGGAACGGCGGTGTGGAAAGCGGCAACCCGACATTCGATCCCCTTCGCGCGCGCGAACTTATTACCGCCTTCAAGGCAAAGAACAAAAATGAACGGATCGAAATTGCACTCTCGGTTCCCGATGCGCCGTTTTTGAAGAGCGTCGCCGAATACGTGAGAAACTCATGGATCGAAGCGGGAGTCGATGATGTAATGCTTCGCGTCTTCAATTCAAGCGATCCGACCGATGCCACGGTGAAGTCGCGCGATTACGAGGCGCTCCTTTTTGGGAATGTGCTCGAAAACCCGGAAGATCTGTTCCCTTTCTGGCATTCTTCCCAAAGAACGTATCCTGGATTCAATCTTGCGCTCTACTCGAATCAGAAAGTGGATGCCGCGATAGAAACCGCCCGCCAGTCGAGCATCGAGTCGCGCCGCAGTGCCCAAGTCGTTCAAGAAACCTCGCTCATCACGGCGGATGCGCCGGCGCTTTTCCTTTTTTCTCTCCCCTACACTTACGTGCATACTCCTTCGCTTAAGGGGCTTTCTTCGGAAATGCTGGGGATTCCCGCGGATCGTTTTAACGAGGCTAATAAATGGTATGTCGCGGAAGTACGGGTGGTACGGTAATCGTATGGATTCCTACGAAAACAATATCCTCGAATTCAGAAGCCAGCTCGACGGGGAAGGACTTACCGCACACGATCTTCGCGCGCTTCGCGGGTTTTCTCCCGACGGAGTAGTGATCTTGGGAATGGGCGGTTCCGGTATGGCGGGAATGCTCTTTGAGGCTACGGCCTCGTCTCTTGGAGTAAGGGTGCCGGTCATGGTTGTAGAAAATGCAGCGCTTCCTCCTCTCTTTTTCAAGCATCCGCTTTTCATCTCCGTTTCGTTTTCGGGCGTTACTCCGGAAACAATTGCCACCACCAGGGCGGCACTCCGCATCAAACGAGGAAGGCTGGCGATCGTGACGACAGGCGGACCCCTTCGTCGTCTCGGCGAAACAAAAAAGCTTCCGCGAGTAACATTTGAAGCGGGCGACTTGACACCGCGGGGTTCTCATGCTTATATGTATTACGCCATCCTCGAGATAGTGAAGAAGGTGCTTCCGATTCGGGTACCAACCATCTCGAGATCATTCTCTCCTTCCGGGCTGCGCGCTCAGGGCAAAGAGCATGCGAAGAAACTTCGTGGCGCACCGGCGCTCGTCTATGTTTCTTCTCCCGACGCTCATCTTGGATACGCATGGAAGAGAAATCTGAACGAGACCGGAAAGATTCCCGCGTTTACGCACCACTATCCTGAGTTGTATCACGAAGAAATAGCGGGTTTTGAAAAAACGAAGGTGCATTGGAACGCGATCTGGATTGTAAATCTTCGACTCGGAGAAGAAGAAAAGAAAAAAATCAAACGCACGCAATCGATCTTGCAGTCTCACGGAGTAAAGAGCTTCTTCGTCCCATTGCGGGGAAATAACGCCCTGGAAGAGATGTGGAACTCCGACGTACTCTCCCATTGGGTCTCTTACTATCTCGCGAAGGCGGAGGGACTTGATCCAAAAGCAATTCCTATCATTACAAAACTAAAAAGTTTGAAAAAATAACGCGCCGCCGAGGTGGCGAAACCCCGCACCAAAAGCGCAGCTTTGGTACGGGGCAGGTTGGCAGATTTATCCCGCACTAAAGTCAACAGATAATTTAAAAACATCAGATAGTTTATATGCTGAGATGGCGGAACTGGTAGACGCGCACGGTTCAGGGCCGTGTGGGGAAACCCATGGGAGTTCGACTCTCCCTCTCAGCACACCAATACACGAGAGGCTTTTAGTGCGGGACGCACTAAAGTTCCTGAAATAAAAATTGGTAAAGTTAATCAGCTTTTTCTGTCCCATCCCGAATTCGGAATAATGTCGAAATTCCTGAGCGGGCAGAAAAGTTAAAAACGCATGCCGCGAATGGCACAACACAGGACAAGGAGGTCCTCGGATCACGAAATACTCCAAAAAGAGAAAGGTCACGTAAACCTCGTCGCTTTGGGCGGGCTCGAGGAGATCGGGCGTAACATGTCCTACATCGAGTACAAGGACGAGATCGTCCTTGTCGATGCGGGCATTCAGTTCCCCGAAGAGACGACGCCGGGTGTTGATTTTATCATCCCGAACGTAAGTTCGCTCGAATCGAAAAAGACGCACATCAAGGGCATCGTGCTTACCCACGCGCACTTCGACCACATCGGCGCACTCCCTTATCTTATGCAGAAACTCGGGAATCCGCCGGTCTATACGATGGAGCTCACAAAAGCCATCATCGAGAAACGGCAGAACGAGTTCACCAACGCGCCGAAACTCCAGGTCGAGATCGTGAAGTACGGCGACAAAAAGAAAATCGGACAGTATCTCGAACTTGAGTTCTTCGGCGTGGATCATACCGTACCGGAAACGACGGGCGTTATCGTAAAAACGCCGTTCGGCAACATCGTGCACTTCGCGGACTTCCGTCTTGAATACAACGACAGGGGGGAACCGCAGAATACGAGTGAGTTCAAACGCATCAGCGAGATGGGAGTACACACTTTTATGGTGGACAGCACAAACGCGGAAGAAGAAGGGCACTCGCTCTCCGAAAAGAACATCGAGAAAAATCTCGAGAAACTCTTCGAACAGGCGCAAGGGCGTATTATTCTTACCACGTTTTCATCAATGCTTACCCGCATCGCGGAAATCATCAAAATCGCGGAGCGGCTCGGTAAAAAAGTCGCGATCAACGGCCGCTCGATGAAAGAAGGCGTTCAAATCGCCCAGGGCCTCGGGTATATCAAATCGAAAAAAGACACCCTGATCCCGGTCGAGGACATACACAAGTATAAAGACAACAAGATACTGATTCTTACGACCGGCTCGCAAGGACAGGAAAATGCGGGACTTATGAGAATTATGATGGGCGAACATCGTTACATTCGCGTCAAACAAGGCGATATGGTTCTTTTTTCTTCCTCGGCGATTCCTGGAAACGAGCGGAGCATCCAAACCTTGAAGGATAATTTAAGCAGGCAAGGAGCGCTTGTGATTACCTCTTCGATCATCGATATCCACGTAAGCGGTCACGCGCCGAAGGGAGATCTGGAAATGGTGATAGGGCTTCTGAAACCGAAATTCTTGATGCCCATCCACGGCTACTACTTTATGCGGTTTGCGAACGGCCAGAACGGCGTCGCGGCGGGAATGAGACCCGATCAAATTCGACTTCTCGACAATGGCCAGGTTGCTCATCTTACCGAACACGAATTCGTGATTTCCAAGGAAACCGTACCCGCAAACTACGTCATGGTGGACGGACTCGGTGTCGGCGACGTAGGAGAAGTGGTACTTCGCGATCGCCGGATGCTCTCGCAGGAGGGAATGTTCGTGATTATCACGACGATCGACAAGAAAACGGGGAGGGTACTCAAAAACCCCGACATCATCTCCCGCGGCTTCATTTATCTCAAAGAGAACCAAACGCTCTTGGACGAGATACGGAAACGGGTGCGCGGCATTATCGGCCGCATCCCACGCTACCAGCCGCTCGATGCGGACTACGTGAAGTCCCTTATTCGAGATCAGGTAGGGCAGTTCTTGTATAACAAGACCAAACGGCGTCCCATGGTGTTACCTGTGCTCATCGAAATCTAGGAATTCGGATCAGGAAGCCCGACCTCCGCCAGGAAGTCGGGCTTCCTCTTATTGACACGCTTTATACTTTATACTCAATACTTAATACTTTATACTTATCCCATGAAATCAGTGCTTGTGTCGGGCATTCAGCCGACGGGAAAACTGCACATCGGGAACTACCTAGGTGCGCTCAAAAACTTCGTGGAGCTCCAAAACACAGGGAAGTTCCGATGTTTCTTCTTCGTCGCGGATCTCCACTCCCTTACCGAGGAGTTTGACCCGAAAGAAAAACAGAAGCAGGTCGAGAATCTTATCCTTGATTTCCTCGCCGCGGGAATCGATCTCAAAAAATCCGTGCTCTTCGTGCAGTCGGCGATCCCTGCGCACAGCGAGCTTGCATGGATCTTAAATACTATCACTCCCTTCGGAGAACTACGCCGTATGACACAATTCAAAGAAAAGACAGGTGAGGAGTATGAAACGACGAACGTCGGCCTTTTCGACTACCCCGTCCTAATGGCGGCCGATATTCTGCTCTACGACACGAAGTTCGTACCGGTGGGCGACGACCAGCTCCAGCATCTTGAGCTTACCCGCACGCTTGCAAGAAAATTCAACTCGAGGTTTGGAAACGCCTTTTTTGAACCGAAACCGCTCCTCACCGAAATTCCCCGCCTCATGAGCTTGGACGATCCGACGAAGAAAATGTCAAAGTCCCGCCCCGAAGGATGTCTTTTCTTGGACGACGAACCGGAAACCATCAGGAAAAAGATTATGCGTGCCGTTACCGACTCGGGCTCTGAGGTGCGCGCCGATCGCGAGAAAAAACCCGCAGTCACAAACTTGATTCGGATCTACTCCGCGATGAGCGGTAAGAGCGTGACCCAGATCGAGGAACGTTTTAAAGGAAGGGGCTACGGCGAGTTTAAAAAAGAACTGTCGGAGATCGTTGTTCGGGGACTCGCGCCGTTCCAGAAGAAGAAAAAGGAGCTCAGGAAAAAACGGGCCGCGATCATGAAGCGGGTCGCCACAGGAAACAAAAAGGCAAATACGATTGCGTCGAAAAAACTCCTTGAGGTAAAGAAGAAGACCGGACTTGTTTGACCCAGTAGTGAAAACTCGATAAGTATTATTCGACTGGAAATCCAATCGAAGTAGATTTCTCTTATATACAATCTTAGCGAATAGAGAACAGGCAGAAATTATGCTCAATCGAGTTTCTACTACTGGGTTTGACAACTCCCCAGACGGGAGATTAAGCTAAAAGAAAACAAGTCGAGATATTATAAAAACAACATGAGCGCTGAAAATTCATTCGAAGAGCGGGAGGTAGACGAACCCGAGGAAGAAAAAAAGGCGGAATTGTACTCGAAACCGGACGATACAACTATCCTGAAAAGTGACTACGAGGACGAGATAAAAAGGAGAAATGAGGATCCGACTCGTTGGAGAGAACAGGAATAAAATACTTCGCCCCCAATCTATCGAGGCCGGGCCTCGATAGATTGATTACAGTTTCCTCAAACCTATCCAAATTTTGAGCTCATCAAGCTCGGTATCGAGCTCCGCATCGAACTTCTCCGACCGCTTCCACTCGAAGAATACCGCTCCCGTTTCCTTTCTGATATACGCTTCGTTATTTTCGACGATATGCTCAAGCTCCTTGTCCCCCTCCGCCATAAGCGCGATGGTATCTTTCGGTTCCAGCTTCGCATCCTGCCGCAATCCCTGAATCATTCTTATGAGCTCTCTCAACATTCCCTCTTCTCGGAGTTCATGAGTAATCTCAGTGTCGAGTATAAACTCCTCTTTCAGGTTTTTATCGAATATAACTTGTTTTACGTTGACTTCATCCTTTAAAATCTCCAGCAGTTCTTTCTCGTCCTTTCCGCCGAAGGCGGATCCTCCTCTGGAGGAAATTTTTAATTCCCGTAACGGTTGCCTCACCTTGATTCCAAGTTCCGCCCGCTTCGCCAGAACTGCGCTCGCAAGGTTGCGAACTCGTTGCATCGCCTCAAGGAGTTTTTTATCGATAAGTTTTTTGTCCGCCTTCGTCCAGTCGGCAACGTGAATCGAAATACTCTTTCCTTCAAGCGAACGATAAAGTGCCTCCGCGAAAAACGGCGTAAAAGGAGCCATGAGTTTTGCAATCTCTTCGAGCACGAACTTCAAGGTCATCGACGCGGCAAGGTGATCCTTTTTATTATCGGGTTTCTGCAAGCGTCTTCGCGATCTTCGGATATACCACCGGGAGACGTCCCCGACGAACTCCTCGATACTTCTCGCCGCGATTCCCACTTCGTACGCATCGAGATTTTTCGTCGCAACGTCGATCGTCTCATGAAGCCGCGCGAGGATCCACCGATCGAGGATGTTCGAAGGTTTTAGGTTATAGGTTTTAGGTTTCTGGTTCTTCTCCGCGTATGTTTCGTAGAATACGAACGAGTTATAGATGAGCGAGAAGAACTGCCGCGACACTTTTCCGAGATCAATCTCGTCGAATCGCTTCGGCTCACTCGGAGAGTTGATGGTATAGAAAAACCAGCGAATCGCGTCTGCGCCGTGCTTCAAAAGTATGTCCCACGGATCTACGATATTCCCCTTCGACTTGGACATCTTCGATCCTTCCTTATCGAGAATGAGTCCTAAGACAATCACGTTCCGGTAGGGCGATTCGAGCCCTAGAAGCGTCGCGAGCGCGAGAAGCGTATAAAACCATCCCCTCGTTTGATCCATCGCCTCACAGATATAGTCGGCGGGAAAATCGATCGACTTCAGGTGCTCCTTGAGCTTCTGATCAGAAAGTTTCACCACGTGATCCGTGAGCTTCAAACTATTCCCGAAGGGGAAGTGCTCCTGCGCCAAGGGCATCGCGCCCGAATCGAGCCATACGTCGATCACTTCGGGCGTGCGCCGCATCGCGGTCTTACACTTCGGACAACGGGTTGGAAGCTCGTCGATAAAGGGTTTATGAAGATCAAATGCGCCCGTCTCGTCTCTCGGCACGGACCTCAAGACGCCGCGCTCCACCTGCCCATTTTTCACGTAATCTTCCCCTCGTTTATCCTTCGCCGCGACGGCCTCGACACTCGTCCATCCCTGCATAATGTGCTGAAGCATCCAGACGCACGACTCGTGGGTTACGATAAGAATTGTTTTCCCTGTGTACTTCTTCTCAAGATCCTGCACAAAACTGAAGAGCCGGGCACGAAGATCGGAGAAGTTCTCCCCGTTTGGTGCCCGCTTCAAAAACTTCTCATTACGCGAGCTGTAGTATCCCTTGTATGCCTCATAGGGTCTTCCGTTGAAGTCACCGAAGTTGAACTCACGGATACGCGGATCGAAAAGGATTTTTCCGAGCGACAACTGCTCCTTGATGATTTCCGCGCTTTCTTTCGTGCGGGTAAGGTCGGAGGTAAAAACAACATCGATCTTGTCCTTTTTCATTTCTTTCGCCGCCGCCTTGATCTGTTTTCTCCCTTTTAGCGTAAGATGAAACGGTTTTTGTTCGGGCCAGTTGATGACCATGTGCTGGGTGTTGCTTTCTGCCTCCCCGTGGCGCACGAAAATGTATTTGTTGGTGCTCTTCGGCGCAAGGAGTTCGAGATCTCTCACGCTTCCCACACAGTATCCTTTTCCGCACTTCTCACACTCCCACACCGGAAGCGGCGTGCCCCAGTACCTTTCGCGCGACACCGCCCAGTCCTTCACCTCCCTGAGCCACTCGCCGAATCTTCCATCCCGAATCGTCTCCGGGATCCAGTTGATCTTCTTGTTCGAGGCGAGAAGCTTCGATCGGAGCTTACTCATCGCGATAAACCACGAATCACGGGCGTAATAGAGAAGTGGCGTGCCGCACCTCCAGCAGAATGGATAGTCGTGAGTATAGAGTTCGTTCTTGAAGAGAAGTTTTTTCTTCTCCAAATATTCCAAGATCTTGTTCGTCGTCTCCGCTTCCGTCTTTTCGTCCTTCGACTTCACCGTCATTCCTTCGAAGCCCTTTACGTCTTTCGTGAACTTTCCGCGCTCATCCACCGTATGATGCTGAGGAAGTCCGATCTTTTTTCCGAGATTATAGTCGTCCTCACCGTACATCACGGCAGTATGCACGACGCCCGTACCATCGGTCGTCGTCACGAAGTCCGCGGGATATACCTTGTACGACGTCTTCGATTTGAGCGCGGGAACGTCGAAGAGCGGCTCGTATTCAAGTCCGACAAGATCCTTGCCTTTGATGTCATCGTGAACAATCTCTATCTCCTGATCTTTGAAAACAGTTTTTACGAGATCCTTCGCGACAATATAGAGTTCTTTAACGCCTTTAACGCGGAGCGCGGTGTAGAGAATTTGCTCTCCGACGGCGAGCGCGACGTTCCCCGGCAAGGTCCATGGCGTTGTGGTCCACGATAGGATAAACACGGAATCTTTTGTCGTAAACGATCCGAACTTTTGCCCCGGTTTTACCTTCAATTTTATGTATACCGAGGTGTCTTTCGTCTCTTTGTACCCCTGCGCTATCTCATGCGACGAGAGCGCCGTACCGCACCGCGTGCACCACGGCACCACCTTGTGTCCTTTGTAGAGCAGTTTCTTTTCCCATACCTGTTTCAAAATAAACCAGACCGACTCCATGTAGTCGTTCTCATAAGTGACATAGGGGTGCTTCATATCGAGCCAGAACCCGATGCGGTCTGTGAGTTTTTCCCACTCGCTCTGATACTCCCATACCGATTTCTTGCACTCTTGGTTGAACTTCGCGATGCCGTACGACTCAATCTCTTTCTTTGATTTGATACCGAGCTTTTTCTCGACTCCCAACTCTACCGGAAGCCCGTGCGTATCCCATCCCGCGCGGCGCGGCACATAAAACCCCCGCATGGACTTGTAGCGCAGGATAATATCCTTGAAGGAGCGCGCGAGGACGTGGTGAAGTCCCGGCCGGCCGTTCGCCGTCGGAGGACCCTCATAAAATACGAACTTCTTGTTCTTTTTGCGGAGCGCAAGCGACTTCTCGAATATCGCGTTGGTGTGCCAAAAATCAAGAACTTTTTCCTCAACCTCGGGAAGTGAAAACTTCGAAAGCCGTCGTAACATGGTAATTATTGTAACGGGGACTTGGTTTTTTCGCAAAACAAACAAGACTTACATCTTCTTCGGGGCAGTGATACCGATTATCGAAAAGAGATTTTCAAATACGATGCATGTCGCGATAACGAGTGCGGTGCGAGCGTCCTTAATTGTTTTCTCTTCTCCTGCCACTCGCTCCACCTCGTAAAAGTTGTGAAATGCCTTCGCGAGATTCAGCGCGTACCGCGTGAGACGATGCACGCCGTAGTCGCGGGCCGCGTCCTCGATGATTTCCGGAAACCGCGCGAGTTCGCGAATGAGATTGATATCCTGAGCTGTCGAGAGTTTCGTTACATTAAAACTTTTCGGTATGGTTTTTATCTTCATCTTCGTAAGAATGTTCTTCGCGCGCACGTAGGCATACTGAACGTAATAGACGGGGTTCTTCTGCGATCGCTCTTTCGCAAGCGTGAGATCGAAGTCCATATGCGTCTCGGGCGCGATCATAAGAAAGAAGAAACGTGCTACGTCGGCTCCCACCTCATCCACAAGTTCTTCAAAGGTCACGAACTTGCCCTTTCGCTTCGACATCTTCACCAGCTCTCCCTGCTCCATGAGGCGTATCGCCTGCGTCACGAGCACCGTCGACTCCTTGAATCCAAGAATCTTCGCAACGGCCTGGATACGCGCCACATAGCCGTAGTGATCGGGTCCCAGGATATTAATCTTCGTATCAAAACCGCGCTGCTTTGTTTCCAGATAATGCCCCGCATCCGCGAGGAAGTAGGTTGGGTTCCCTTCTTTTGTGACAATCACCCGATCCTTGTCGTCACCAAACGCGGTCGTCTTAAGCCACATTGCCCCTTCGCCCTCGAACGAGAATCCTTTTTTCTTGAAAAGCGCGAGTACTTTTTTTACAAGACCGGTCGTATGAATCCTTTTCTCGGAGGTAAAGCGATTAAACTCAATCTTCGCCTTCTTTTCCACGGCAATTTTGATGAGCCCCAGAAAATCCTTCGCCGCGCGCTCTCCCAACGCAAGCGGTTTCTCCTTCATTGTTTCGATAAGCGCGGAGTGCTTGTCCGCCCACTCCTTCACATAATCTCCCTTGTAGTACTCCTCGGAATCCGGAATGATTCCTCGCGCGGCGAGTATGGATTTTCCGAGATTCAAGACCTGATTTCCCGTATCATTCACGTAGTACTCGCGCTCCACCTTCGCGCCTGCGCGCTGGAGCACGTTTCCCAAGACATCACCCAAGAACCCTCCCCTGCCGTTTGCGAGCGTGAGCGGCCCCGTGGGATTCGCGGAGATAAACTCGAGCTGGATTTTTTTCTTGAGGAGCTTGAGCGTCCCGTATTTTCTCTTCTCGCCTAAGATCTGTTTCAGTTCTTTCCCGAGGGTTTCGTTGCTTAAGAAAAAATTAATGAAGCCGGGACCCGCAACTTCAACTTTCTCGAAAAATCCCCTAGGGGCTTTCGCACCAATGTCGCTCGCGATTCTCGCCGCAATCTCCCGGGGATTTTTCTTCTCCGTTTTTGCGAGTTGAAACGCGACGGTCGTCGCATAGTGCGCCTCCTGATGTTCTTCGGCAACGCGTACGTCAAATGCCGTCCCTTTGGGGACTGCCTTCGCGACAATTACCGTAATCTTGGATCGAATACCCATCGCTAATTAATGTAACGCCGAAACGAAAAAACCTCCAGTTGGAAGCCAGGCCGCACGCATATATAATTGGAACATCATGGAGTCTCGTTATAAGGACTTCAAAATTCCGAGGAAGGATAAGTTGGATCCGATTACCGAAGAAGAGGGCAAATTTATCTATGACTTCCTCAAAGAGAGAGGTATCACCAAAACCCTGGAGATAGGTTTCGGGTGTGGGTGCTCGGCGGCTTACATCATGGCCGCGACACAGCATAAACACTACGCCATTGATCCGTTTCTCAAGTCCTGCGGCAACCGGGGGCTCAAGAACATACAGAAAACAGGACTCGGGAAGCACCTCACCTTCGAGAACGACTTCTCGCACAACGTGCTCCCGAGGCTTTTACGAGAAGGGTTGAAGGTGGATTTTGCTTTTATCGATGGAGGACACACGTTCGATACCACTTTTGTCGAGTTCTACTACATCGACATGATGCTGAATCAAAACGGCTATGTGCTCTTCCACGACCCTTGGTTGGAATCCATACAACGCGTAATCTCATGGATCGAGCACAACAAGAAAAACTATGTAAAAACCGAGACGCCGTTTAATATCCTCATCGTTCAGAAAACCAGAGAAGACAAGAGGGACTGGCGCCATTTCGAGAGCTTCTAAGTTTTACATCACTTCCGCCTGATAACACTGCTCGCAGTAGACAATTTCCGGTCGATCGGGCGCATAGGTAGTTTCAAACTCATTCGGACATTTTCCCGCTCCGTGAAAATGATGAGAGGAATTCTGCCCCGTGCATTGGCATGCTCGCGTGTGCCACCGCAAAGGATTTCGATTTTTTATCCGCTCGCCATAACGACAAAGGTGGCACAATCGGGGAATCGGCAGAGAGTATTTTTTGTAAAACTCGTATTCCATCTGGATAAGACGGAAGGCGTTACCGCAGGAGGCACAGCCGATCGCCTCTTTTAAAATTTTTTCGTCAACGCCATCGATAGAATCGGGAATCCTGTCGGAAGGAAGCGTAACGTCGAACTTTCTGAGCTCCAGATCGCGCCAGGAGAGCCCCCGTTTCTCGAACTCCTCCCGCGACACGGGAATGTAATCATATGCGGCGCTCTCGTTATAGGAAAGTGGAGAAAGATCGAACGGGAAGAACTCTCCGTACCGGTACTCGTCGCCATTCGAAGTAACGTAAGGCATTGCGCCCATGTGTTCTTTGATCTTCGGCACCAGCGTTTCATATTCTTCCTTCGTGTACTGTTTATTCAAAATACAATACTCCTTATCCTTCAGCGAAACGCATCCGAAGCAGTTTGAAGAGGAGCGGCACGAGATACAGTATTCGATGTCGCGACAGGCATTCCAGCAACTGAAAGAGAACTTCACGTTGCGGCACTCGTACCCCACGATGACCGATTCATAAACCAACTCCGACTTATCGCTCCAGCTCGTGAAATCATAACAATCCTTCGCACCGACCAGCTTCTGGGAGTAGCGAACGTTGTCCAAGTCGTCTCCTTGGTAGCAGTATTTCGAGTTCTTCGATCCAGTGAGATACTCCCCCACCACATTCGAGTTGTGAGTGCCGTGCATGTAACGCACCGGACACGATTGCCAAAACGCGCGTGCTTTCTCGCGCGCACGAAAGAGCGACGCGTACGATCCGAGGTTCATCTCACGGAGCATCCGCTCATATTCTTCTTTCGGGTAGGGCTTGTTGAAAATGTAATACTCTTTATGCCGAAGATTCGCGCACCCGAAACAATGACTACAATCGAGACAATCCCTCGAGAACCACACGTTTCTGCAGTTGTAGCACTCATTCACGAAAAACGACTCGTAGTTCCTGTCGCCGGAAAACACCTCGTAACAGGACTGGAGATGCGAGGTCCATATCGAGTCGAAGGAATCTTTGCTATAGCGCATCCCCACGCAGTAGGCGCACCGCTCGGAGTTATCGACATCAAAGACGAGATAACAATCCTTGTCGAAGCCTGCGTTGTTGCAGTAGTCGCTTCGCACAAGCTGCTTAATCTCCCGCGATGGCAAGGGAACGTCGTACAACAACTTCTTGAACTGAGTGAAAAAGGGGGTATGAAAGTCGTATCCTCTTCCGTAGTTCATGCCGTCCCACGCATCACTCCACCAGTAATCGTGATCGAAGATTTTGATGGGTGAGGCCTTCGGATATGTCGAGAACATTTCTTTTCCGGTCGCCGTGTCGTTTTTCCGAAAAAGGTGGCGTTCATTCCAGAACGATAATCTTCTTGCGGCGCGGCACTCCGGACAGAATGTCGGCGGGGGCACCTGAATTCTCTCGTAGAAATCAAGGTCGTCGGGCTCGATTACGAACGAGTTCTTGCAGTTTTGGCACGTTCTCGTTTCTTGCATACTTACTACCTTATACTAGCTACTTTATACTCGTGATCACACCACCTCGCTTTGATAACATTGCTCGCAATACACGATTTCCGGCCGATCGGGCGCATAACTCGTCTCAAACTCATTAGGACACCTGGTCTCTCCGTGAATATGCTTCCCGGTATTCACATACGCCCCGCCTGCCTGCGCAGGCAGGTTCTCCGACTTCGTCCCCATGCACTGACATTTTCTTTTCCAAAGCTTAAGAGGGTTTCTCTGAGCAAGGCGCTCATAGTGTCTGCAGTTCGGACAAAGACGGGGAAGGGGTAAATTCATTCTTCTGTAAAATTCCAATTCATGGGGAAGAATACGAAATGCCTCGGTGCATTGATGATGACACGATCCCCCATGAACACATCCGATTGTTTCGTCCGTAATCGATGGCGGTACGTCCTTGATACGATCCGGGAGATCGTTCGCTTGTTTCGAAACGACATATTCCCTCGCGTCCGAATCTCTCCACGTTCCACCCCGCGTTTTCACCTCTTCTTTCGCGAGCGGGAAGTACTCCTGCGCGATCGTTTCGTTATACGCGAAGGGCGAGAACTCGGCGGGGAAAAACTCGCCGTAGGTATGCGTCATTCCCCCGGAATCGACATACGGCATCGCATTCATGTGTTCGATAACCTTGGGCACGAGCGCTTCATACTCCTCTTTTGTGTACTGCGCATTAAGAATGCAGTACTGCTTCTTCTTCAGTCCTACGCACCCGAAGCAGTCCTCGCAGTTGAAACAAAGATCGCAGTACATTACGTTTCTCGAGTCGCTCGTGACATTCGAGAAGGCGACGTGGTAAATCCCCTGGTTTCCTATCGTCTCGTGTGCCAACTCGCTCTCCCCGAGTCCATAGCTGTCTCCCGTATCCTTGCAACTGTAAATCCTCGCGATATAACGGCAATCTTCCAGATCATACGATCCAAACCCCTCCGCTACGTTCTTGCAGTCGGTCAGAAGGTCGCCGGTGGAATTCACACATCTCTTGAAGCGCGAGGCCTCTCTCGGAAAATTGAGTGCAAACTCCAAAAATCTTTTCTTAGTTTGCTCTTGTTCCTTAAAGCTTCCTGAATCGAATTGCTTACGCGCTTCCTCGAACTTTTCTTTCGTGAGCTGATCCCCCCAAAATACATAGCGCTTGTTGCGCAACCCGACGCCTCCTATACAGTCCTGGCAGTTTTTACAATCAAAAAGGAATGAGGAGTCGATGCAGTTATCCGAGTTGATGATGAAAGATGAATTGTACACCTGCGACGAATCAATGCTTTGATACGCGAGTTCCGACTTCGAGGTATATAAAATATCGAATGACTGCTTTACTTCATTGATGTTCGTGCAGTATGCCGAGTCCTCGGACTTCGCGACGCTAAAACACAGGTAGCAGTTCTTGTTCTCGTAGGACTGGTTCGTATAGTCGGAGTTGGTGCATTGCTGATTAAAAATCGAAAGCCGGGGAACTTCTTTTTGAAGCTCGCGAAACTGTACGAAGAACGGCCTTGAGAAGTCGTACTTCCTGCCGTATGAAAGCGGATCCCATTCGTCCGACCACCATTCTTTTTGATCATACACGCGGAAGCCGCTTTCTTTGTTATAGAGACAGATAATATCTTTTCCCGAGAAATCGCTTTTTCTCTTATAAAGCGAACGCTCGTTTCTCCACACGAACCGCCGCTGTCTTCGACACCCCGGACACCAGGTGGGCGGCGGCACTTTCATTCTCTCGTAGAAGGAAAAATCATCCGGTTCGATAACGAACGGTTGTTTACAGTTCTGACATTGTCTCGTCTCGGCATTCATAAATTTACATCACTTCCGCTTGATAACATGATTCACAATAGATAATTTCTTCCCGCTCCGAAGCATACGGCGTCTCGAACTCATTGGGGCAATGAGTGCTCCCGTGAACATGCTTTCCGGTATTCGTGAAAATTCCCTTCTCGGAAGTAGCGCCTCCGCACATGCACTTCCGATGCCAAAGCTTCATTGGATTCAACAGTTTTAGTCGTTCAAAGTGACGACAGTTTGGGCAAAGTTCCGGTAGAGGAATATTGTTTTCCTTATAAAACAAAAGCTCTTGCGGTATAAGCCGAAATGCGGTGGTACATTGATGGTTGCATCCGCCAACCGAAGGGCTTGTGTGTGCGCACGCAATGACCTCTCGGGACATGTCCTCTGAAATACCACCTGTGGAATCTGGGAGAGCCGACGCTTCCACTGTGATCTTATAATTCCTTTCGCCTTCGTCTTTCCACCTAAACCCGAATTTAAGTGCTTCGCTCTTGGTAAGTGGAAAGTATTCTTGTGCAACTGTCTCATTATAAGCAAATGGCATTATCGACACCGGGAAAAATTCCCCAAATTTATACTCAACTCCATTTGTTTCACGATAAGGTTCCGTGTTGATGTAATCGATAATTTGAGGAACGAGTTTTTTGTACTCCTCCTCTGTGTATTGCTTGTTCAAAATACAATGTTCTTTTTTTCTTAAACCGACACACCCGAAAAGATTGGCGGAATTATAGCAGTCATCGGAATAAAATACGTCATGACTGAAATAAATCCTATTCCCAAACAACACATGACTCCCCCCGAATGAACTATGTAGTTCGTACGAATTTTCGGTGCCGAGCCCTACGTGATCCATATCATAAGAGTCTTTCGTACCGGTAGGCATAAAAAACGAATAACGGCAATTCTCGTCCTCTGTTGCCGAAAAACAGAAGAGACAATTCTTTACTTGCTCCAGATCATCT
>DAIDBF010000002.1 GCA_027310235.1 bacterium
CCCTCCGAGCGCGCTCTTCGTCAGTGCTTCCTGATCTACCGCAGCGATAAGCGCTTCCCTTAAGGAATCATCGCGGAGGAGCGGATTGCTGTTCTGGTTGAAAAATATAGCGTAGTAATTCGGCATGGGAGTTTTTTGAATCACAAATCCTTTCATGTTGGAAATGTCCGTGGCGAGGGGCGCCGAAGTGCCGAACGCATTGATGTCATGTTTTGCGAGCGCCCTGCCGAGGTCGTCCATATTCTGAAAGAAATCGAAGTAAAAGTTTTGAATATAAGGTTTTTCTCCGATAAAGTTGCCGTTTACCGTGAAGCGGTACTGGGTAATAAACCCGTCCTTCCGTTTCGTGAATTTCTCGAAGCGGTACGGACCGCTTCCCACGGGCTCGAGATTATAGCCGGAGAGGCGGAAATTTTGAACGGGGATACTCCCGTAGATGTGTTTCG
Source organism: bacterium (assembly GCA_027310235.1). Taxonomy (GTDB): domain Bacteria; phylum Patescibacteriota; class Minisyncoccia; order UBA6257; family GWB1-50-10; genus JAKAHD01. The sequence continues at coordinate 447 of DAIDBF010000002.1, forward strand.
GAATGACGGGAAGGTTCTCGATGTTGTCAGCAAAAAACACATAAGGCGAAAGAAGCGTCAATTTCACCTGAAGCTGGCTTACTCGCTCGACCGCGACTCCTTGCCAGCTTTTTTGGAGAGGAGAATACGCATCCGGATTTTGTATAGTCTTTATAGTGAACACCACGTCGTCGGAAGTGAGGGGTTCGTTGTCGCTCCAGCGCAGATCTTCTTTCAATTTCAGGGTGTACACCCTGCCGTCGTCGCTTACCTCGTAACCGTTCATGAGGTTCCTGAGGTGCGTGAAAAGCAGTGCGCTTATTTCCTGATCGATCGGATTGTCCGATGTCACCGGATTCAGCGCGATCGGCTGTCCTACGAATCCTTCGTGAAAGCTCCCGCTCTCGACGGGAACGAATATGCTGTGTTCGCTGATGGCAAATGTCGTCTCGGTGATAAGCGTGATAAAAAACACGATTGCCAAAATGATAAACCACCTCACTTCTTTCGAAGAAAGGTGCGCAAATATTTGCTTGAAGATACCCATATTCCGTTATGATCCTTCCAAGAAGGCGTCCTCCAAAAGATTCTCGAGCTACGCCACGAGATTCAGGATAGCGAGTAGTGCGAAGATCGCGGCGGCAGCGACGGTGCCCCAATAGATCGCTTTTTCAAGACCCCGTCTTGTTTGATAGGGAGTTGCGCCCTGACCTCCGAATACGCCCGAAAGACCGCTCGAACGCTCCTGAATGAGGATAAGCGCGATAAGAATTATGGAGACTACGATTTGTCCAATGAGAAGCATACTAGTTATTCGTGTGTCGCTTTTGCCGAAAAACCGACTATGATATTCACCGCTCCTATAATAAGCGTCGCAAGAAGGAGGGGAATGTATCCTTGAATTGTAATCGCGGGGCTCAGTATGTCAAGAACGTAGAGGGAAAATGCGTTAATCACGATTGTAATAATACCGAAGGTGAGAAGAATGAGCGGGCCCAAGATGAGTTTCAGAATCGGTTTCACGAGGGCGTTGATAACGGTGAGAATGAGCGCGGCAATAAAAAGCGCCACAATGTCGCCTTGGAAGATAAATCCCTCAATGACCTGGGCGGCGATATAAAGCGCCAAGGCGTTCGAGAAGATATGAAATATGATTTTTCCGATAAACTTCATCCCCCACATACCATGCGCTGGGTTACGCCACATCCCTCTTTGACGAGATGTAAACCATAGGCATGTTGATTAAACGACTTTTCTTTTTTAGGTATACGAATGTAATGCATGGTATGTGGGGGATGAATGCCCGCTTACAGTGATGCGTCGAATGCCGCCATTTTTGCATTAAATTCCCGATTCATATTATTAATAATTGCCGCCTTCCCGTTTACCGTAGCGAGTTCTTGGGCGAGTGCCTGGCGACTTCCATAGGTTCCCGGAGTGGTCGTTTTGGCAAGCGTGTTTAAAAAGTCGTTCAGTGCGCCGGTGTAGGCGATAAACTCGCTTGTAAGCGAAAGTTCGATTGCGACCGCTTCATACGCGAGCTGCTGACTCTCGCGGGATCCTACCCGGCTCAAGGCCTCCGTCATCTGCTGAAGATTTTTCGAAAGCTCGAAGGCCTTCTTATATGCCCGTGCATTTGTCGCGCGCGCCTCGTCGATGAGACCGAGCATCTGACTTGCGGATCCGGTGTTCTCCGCCGCGTTGATGGCTTGGATGGTGGCGTTGGTTTTTGAAGTGAGCGTAACGATATCCTGGCTTACGACGACCGCCGCCTTGCGTGCCTCAGTGAAGGAAAAGGGGACGCTTCCGATTCCTCCTCCCGAATAATAAACAATGCCTCCTGCGATCGCAAGAAGGACAATAATTATACCTATCGTTATTTTTCTGGAAGATGTCCACATACACGGACACCTCCATTCTACCATAAATATTCCCCTCCGCCCACCCTCTCCTTCTTGCGCGGGTTTTCCGTTTTATGCAATGATAAGTGCTGAAGCGGGTATCGTATATCGGTATTACCTCAGCTTTCCAAGCTGATGAGAGGGGTTCGACTCCCCTTACCCGCTCAAAAGGAAAATATCCTCGAGCTCTGAATGTCTTCTAAAATTCAATTTTTTGAAGCGCGAATATCTTAGAGAATCTTGAAACTCCCATTTCTTCTGCTACCATAAGGGGACGGTTTTCGTAACGTTACAGGGGTGTTACAGCATTGGCGCTATTCTCTAAGAAACGAAAGGCCGAAAACGTCGTTCTACCTATGGAAGACGAGCAAACACTGGTTCAAAGAGCCAAAGAAGGCAAAGAAGAGGCCTTCGGAGTGCTTTATGATCGCCATATATCCGCCATTTACCGCTTCGTCTTCCTGAAAGTGGGCGGGAGAAAGGGAGATGCCGAAGACATCACGCACGAGGTATTCTTAAGCGCGTGGAAGAGTATTGGGCGTTACGAGTTCCAGGGATTTCCTTTTTCAAGCTGGTTGTACCGGATCGCAAGAAACGCGATCATCGACTTCTATCGCACTTCAAAACCGAACATCGCACTTCATGAGGCGCCGGAATACTTGCTGGTTTCCGAGAAGACGGACGGATATGATCTCGATACGACGCTCGAGGTAGAACGGATAAAGAAACACCTTACGCTCCTCGAACCGGTATATCAGGACGTACTTATCATGAAGTTTGTCGAGGATCGGTCGAACAAGGAGATTGCGGCGGCGCTCGAGAAGACCGAAGGAGCGGTACGGGTTATCCAGCACCGAGCGCTGAAACAACTGAAGAAACATCTCGAAGAAGCAAATGGAGGAGCTCACAAAACAACTTAAAACGCTTAGTGCAATAGAACCCGACGAGCATTTCGTCGCGGGGCTTCGTCGCGGCATCTTTGCCGTTCCGAAAAGCAAAAGATCCGTGTGGGAGATACTTCCTTTGTGGGCGACTGCATTCGCGATGCTTATTATATCGATCGTTACCGCCACCTCGCTTACCAAGCCCAATCGTGCGCTCTCGGCAGTCGAGAATCCCGAGCTGTTGTCTCAGGAGTTCGATGGCCTCTCCATTAATGTGGAGCTCCAGGCCATTACTTACCATCAGACGGTTGATCAAACGATCGCCTCCGCGCTTAATGAAATTTCGAGCAACAAAATGCGCCACCTGAATCAGGAACTTCTTCAGTCGGAAGAGAAGCGTTTTGACGTCCCTGTCGGAGAAGGGAACAATCCACAGATAGACACGCTTTTAAACAAAGTAATTTTTTAAAACAATGAAAACCGCAACGAAAAAAGGATTCGTCGTCGTGCTCGCCGCAGCGCTTCTTGTCGTTTCGTATCCGGGAATGGCATTTGCGGAAACCGCTCCCGCGGTCAAAAAGGTGTTGGAAAATACCAAGGCATATCTTGATGATCTCGTAACCGCGAAAGACGACAACACCTCGAACGATCTCTCGCTCAAGATAGAAACCTTCAAGCAGGTACTCGATCTTTCTTCGGCGGAGACGAAGGACCTCGAGTTCAAATTGCTTACCACCGAAAAAGATGAACGATTCGAAACATGGAAGAAGACCGCGCTTGATGGGCTTGCGCACGTCCTTGCCTATTATGATTCCGAGCGCGATCTCCTAAGCGATCCGAATTCGGTTACGGCAGAAGATATTACGACGATCGCAAAACACTTCAAGGAGTGGCGCGAGTCGGAGTATTTTCCTCTGGTAAGCAAGGTTCAAGATTTCGTCCTTATCAAACAAGAAGAGAAAGCGATACAAACCGCGGAAAAGCGGCTGGAGAAGGTCAATGAAAATCTCGCGTCGCTCGGGATCAGTTCCAATAACAAAAGCATCTCGAAGTATCTCTCGAAGGCAAAATCGCTTATTGATTCCGCTTCGGAATTAAATGGCGAGGCGGCAGATCTTTTTATTTCGCGCTATATTGCGACGAGCACTGAAGAAATGGCGTTTTCCACCTCTACCCCCACTTCCACTTCCACTTCCAGTTCCTCGGATGTCAACGCGAATGCCACATCCACTCCTCCTCTGACATCAGTAAAGGATTTGGTGCGATTATCCCTTGACGCAGTGAAGGGCGCCTATCAGAGCTTTATTGATGTCAGCGGTTTAGTGAGGAAGCTGCTGATGCGATAGAGATAATCAAAAAACTCCCCAATTCGGGGAGTTTTTTGATTGAGCTCAAAAGAATCCGTTATAATACCGCTTCCTTCAAGAGTTTCCCTGCGCGGAATTTCGGTTTCGTCGAGGCCTTGATCTGGATTTTCTCTCCGGTTTTCGGGTTGACTCCCATGCGGGCCGCGCGCTTCGCGACTCTGAAAGTGCCGAATCCGGTGATCGCGACTTCTTCGCCGCGGGACATCGTTTTTACGATGGTGTCGAACACCGCTTCAACAGCCTGCACCGCCTGCTTTTTCGTTTCGGTTCCTGCCGCTTTCATTACTGCTTCCACCAATCCGTCTTTTTTCATAAATCCTTTTTGAATGCTTCATTACCGACCTTTCCCAGTAGTAGAAACTCGATAATTATATTCTGGTGTCTGGTTGCCCCTTAGAATACCTTATTTTATCAAGTTTTCCAAATGACAATTTAAGAACCATACGCAATCGAGTTTTCACTACTGGGTTTTCCCCATGTGGGTATTATACCAAATTCCCCCCTATTTTCCTACCTTTCTTATAAACAACCCTCTTCTGCGCTTAATGGGGTCTTTTTAGAGATCTTCGTTTTGTTTCCGAGCGGCAACTACTTTGCGCACAATCGAGTTTTCACTACCGGGCGTACTCCACCGCCTTCACCTCGCGTATTACCGTTACTTTGATCTCGCCCGGATACTGTACGTTCGTCTGGATTTTCTGGGCAATCTGCTTCGCGAGTTCAAGCGCTCCGAAATCGTCCACTTTTTCGGGGAGCACGAATACCCGCACCTCTCTTCCCGCGGAGACCGCATATGATTGTTTCACGCCCTCGAAACCATTCACCGTTTTCTCGATATCCTCAAGCCGCTTGATATACTTTTCAAGCGTATCGCGTCGCGCTCCGGGCCGTGCAGCCGAGATCGCGTCCGCGGCGGCGACGATATACGACTCGGGCGAGGCAAACGGGTATTCGTCATGATGTGATTCCATCGCCTGGACGATCTCATCGGGGATCCCGTATTTTTTAAGAAGCTTTCTCCCGATTTCGACGTGCGTTCCCTCAACTTCGTGATCCACCGCCTTTCCGATGTCATGGAGCAGCGCTCCCTTTTTCGCGACCTCGGTGTTGACGCCGAGCTCGGCGGCGATCATCGAGGAAATATGCGCCATCTCGATCGAGTGCTGCAAGACATTTTGTCCATAGCTCGTACGGAAATTCAACCGCCCCAGAAGATAGATCAACTCTTTCGGAAGATCCAAAATGCCGACCTCGTAGGCGGCGTCTTCTCCGATTTTCTGGATCCTGTTTTCGAGTTCGCGACGCGCTTCCTCCACCTTCTCCTCGATCTTCGCGGGCTGGATTCTTCCGTCTTTCAGGAGTTTTTCCAATGCCATCTTTGCAAGTTCGCGGCGCATCGGGTCGAATGAAGAGAGCACCACACTTTCCGGCGTTTCGTCGACGATCACCTCGACGCCCGTAAGCCGCTCGAAGGCGCGTATGTTTCTTCCTTCGCGCCCGATGATCTTCGCTTTGAGTTCCTCATCGGGGAGATTCACGACGCTTGTTGTAATGTCGGCAATCGAATTCCGCGCATAGCGCTGAATCGCGGTCTCCAGGATTTTCATTCCCTTCGCCTCGATCACATCTCTGCGCTCGCGTTCAAGCCGCACGATGTCGGTGGTAAGGTCTTTCCGGTATGAGGTTTCGAGTTCCTCGAAGATTGCCCGCTTCGCTTCTTCCCGCGAAAGCCCGGCGACGCGCTCGAGTTCGATGACCGCTTTCTCGTGGAGCGTTTTTACTTCCTCATCGGCCTCCTTGAGTTTCGTTTCCTTCGCGGAAAGACCCATGAGTTGGGTATCGAACTCACGTGCACGCTGATCGAGCGCATCTTCTTTTTTCGTGAGACGCTCTTCAAGACGACGGATTTCCTGCTTCCGTTCACGCTCGTCTCTTTGCGCTTCGGTCAAAACGGCCGCCGCGCGGTTCTTCGCCTCGAGTTCTATCTCTTTCGCCTTTACTTTCGCACCTTCAAGCGCCTCCTCCGCTTTCCGTTCGATCGAGTTCTTTGTGCTCTTCGCGATATTGAGACGGATTGCATACCCAACGGCGATTCCCACGATCGCAAGTATACCCGCCTCCAAGGGGGTTATGTTCATATGAATCGAAAATATAATAACTATTTTGTTCCATCGACGTTTTCAGAACTATACTTTCAGTATAGGGAGTGAGGGATTGTTTTGCAAATTTCTTCCTCCCCCAGGCGAGCATAGCGGAGTGAGGAGAGCACTCCCCGAGAAACGACGCAGGAAATAGGAATTGAAGGTGTTTGAGTCCCGAAGGGATGAGTTCCTTCAATTCCGTTCATTTCCCGAGGAGTGACGAGGAGGAGTGCTCCGAACGGAGCTTTGTGCGAGACGAGGGGGAGGAAGAAATTTACTTGGGGGGCGGAGTTGGTGACTACGAAGCTGTGGTATTATGGAGATATATATGAAGCGGACATTTTTACTTGTAGTTTTGGATGGATGGGGGATCGGAGCGCTCGACGAATCGAACCCGATCTACCGCGCGGAACCGCAGGTTATGCATACCGTAGAGAGTAACTTCCCCTCCGGCGCGCTCCAGGCATCCGGGATCGCAGTGGGGCTTCCGTGGGAGGAAGAAGGAAACAGCGAGGTGGGGCACCTCACGATGGGAGCGGGAAAAGTGCTGTATCAGCATTTCCCCCGCATTTCACTCGCGATCGAAGACGGAAGTTTTTTCAAAAACCCCGCGTTTCTTGAGGCTTTCGCACACGCCGAGGCGCACAAGAGTACCGTACATCTCGTGGGGCTTCTCTCCGAAGGAGACATTCATGCTTCACTTGATCATCTTGTTGCGCTGATCGCGATGGCTCGTGAAAAGAATGTTCCGTTCCTCCTTCAGCTCATTTCGGATGGGAGAGACAGCGCTCCGAAATCGGTGGAGCGGCTTATGGAAAAACTTTCGGAAAAAACGAAGATGGACATGATGCCGTTTCTCGCGAGCATGAGCGGGAGGTATTATGCGATGGATCGGGACAAGCATTGGGAGAGAACCGAGAAGGTATATGAAGTCCTCACGCGCGGAGCCGAGGCGGGAACCACGCTCGAGAACGCCGCTCGTGAAGCGTATGAGAAAAAACTGAACGATGAATATATCGCGCCGTCCGTGATCGGCGCTTCCCGCCCGATAAAAGATAACGATGCGATTATATTTTTTAATTTCAGAGAGGATAGGATGCGCCAGCTTGCCGGCGCATTTCTTGATTCAAATTTCTCCCAGTTTCCTACGCAGCCGCTCAAGGGGCTTTACGCGGTGACGATGACGGAGTATGAACCCGAGTTCAAGGCGAAGAACGCTTTTCCGGATGAGGTTGTGGAATATCCATTGGGAAGAGTGCTCTCGGAAGAAGGGAAGACCCAGCTTCGCATTGCGGAGACGGAAAAATATGCGCACGTAACCTACTTCTTCAACGGGCTGAAGGAGGAGCCGTATAAAAATGAATTCAGAGTGCTTCTTCCTTCGCAAAAAGTGATACGGCACGACGAGCATCCGGAAATGATGGCGAGGCCGGTCACTGATCGCGTGCTCACGGCCCTGAACGAGCGGACGTATGATTTTATCCTCGTGAATTATGCGAACGCGGATATGGTGGCGCACACGGGAAATTACGAGGCGACCCTGCGCGCGATTCGGATTCTCGACGAACAGCTCGGGAGACTGGTAACAACAGTGCTCGATCAGGATGACGTGATGCTTATCACCTCGGATCACGGAAATGCGGAAGTGCTTCTTGATCTGAAGACGGGGGAGCCGGAAACAAAACACGATGCAAGCCCCGTGCCGATCTATCTTGTGGGGAAACAATTTAGGAGAAAGACACCGAAAGATTTTCTGGCACCGCTCCCCACGATTGGGATTCTCTCCGACGTGGCGCCGACGCTTCTTGATCTTATGGGGATTCAGAAGCCGAAAGAAATGACGGGAGAGAGCTTAATGCCGCAGCTTCTTAGCGAGGAGTAGAGGTTTGTGAGTTTCCTTTCTCCTCTCGATCAGCACAAAGCTCTGCTCGAATAGCTTCTCCTCGCTCGTCCTCGGAACTCCGAATATCGCACCAACTCGACCTTATGGGACTCGAACGTCGCTTACGCTCCTTGAAACCCTTCGGTTTCAACAGCTTCCGCCACGGGGAAACTCCCGTTTCCCCGGCCCCT
>DAIDBF010000029.1 GCA_027310235.1 bacterium
CACCACGAACAAACTCACGAACGCGATGGCGACCCTTGAGGCGCTCCGTATGCTCGAAGCGGAAAAGCACGAGATGCAAAGCGAATAATTTCTATGCAGACACACGAATTAAGGACAATCGAAAAAAGGAAGAGTAAAAAACGCGTAGGGCGAAGCGGGGCGCGCGGCAAAACCTCCGGACGAGGGCAAAAAGGGCAGCGCGCGCGTGCCGGTCACAGTTTGAAGCCTGCCGAACGTGATCTGATTCAGCGTATTCCGAAACTTCGAGGATCGAAAAACAAAAGAAAAAGCGAGTCCGCGATCGTGATTCCCGTCGGGATGATAGAACATCTCGCGGAACGCGGAACACTTACCCGCGCGATACTGCTCTCAAAGCATGTGATAAAAGCCATTCACCGGAAAGTGAAGATTGTAAGCCAGGGAAGCTGTACGAAGCCGGTTGTTGTCGAGGGAATACCCGCGTCGAAGATCGCAAAAGAAAAAATAGAAAAAGCCGGAGGAAGCGTACAATAATAAGAAGATGGGAAAATTCCTTCAGATCTTCAAGATACCGGACCTGAGAAAGAAAGTGCTCATGGTGCTTTTACTGCTTCTCATATTCCGGCTTCTTGCGGCAATCCCGGTTCCCGGAATCGATGCGGTGCGTCTCCAGCAGTTTCTCGCTTCGAACCAGCTTTTCGGCTTCATGAACCTTTTCTCGGGCGGCGGGCTTTCGAACCTCTCGATCATGATGCTCGGTGTCGGCCCTTATATTACGGCGACGATCATCATGCAGCTTCTGACGATCGTATTTCCGAAACTGAAGAAGGCATATTACGAAGAAGGCGCCGCGGGGCAGGCGAAATTCAATCGCATTTCGCGTTATCTCACTGTCCCGCTTGCTATATTCTCCGGCTACGGGTTCTTGAATCTTCTCATGTCCCAGCAGGTTCTGCCGCGGCTTTCCTTCATCGAACTCTTGAATAACGTCATTATCATTACCGCGGGGAGCGTCCTTATCATGTGGATTGGGGAGCTCATCTCCGAGTACAAGATAGGAAACGGTATCTCGCTCATCATCTTTGCGGGCATCGTAAGCCGCCTTCCGCAGGAAGTCACGGCCGCGCTTTTCAACTACAATCCCCAGATGCTTCCGACATATATCGCGTTCGTAATCTTGAGCGTAATCGTAATCGCGGGCGTTGTGTTCGTGAATGAAGGGGAGCGCAAGATTCCCGTGTCGTATGCAAAGCAGGTTCGCGGCATGAAGATGTACGGCGGCGTATCCACATATCTTCCGCTTCGCGTAAATCAGGCGGGCGTGATTCCGATCATCTTCGCGATTTCCCTGCTTCTATTCCCGCAATTTTTCGCGCAGGCGATCTCGATCGCTTCGCCGTCTCTCTCACTCAAACTCAATGCGTGGGTAACCGGACTCTTCAATAACATCCCTCTCTACAGCTTGATCTACTTCGTGCTCGTCGTACTCTTCACATATTTCTACACGGCGATTACCTTCGATCCGGGGGAAATTTCGAAAAATCTTCAGCGGAGCGGAGGATTCATCCCCGGTATCAGGCCCGGACAAGCGACGACCGACATGATCGCGAGAATCACGCGCCGCATCACGCTCTTCGGCGCGCTCTTCTTGGGCGTAGTCGCCATACTTCCGAACATCACGCAGATTGTGACCGGCATCCAGGCGCTCACAATCGGCGGCACGGCACTCTTGATCGTAGTCGCCGTCGCACTCGAAATCATGAAACAGATAGAGTCCCAGCTTACCGTAAGAGAGTACGAGGGAATTTTCTAAAAATTACAATCTTCCATTTATGAAGAATGGCATCAAAGCAGTAATTCTGTACGGACCGCCGGGCTCGGGAAAAGGAACACAAGCGGAACTCTTGGTGCGGCGCTATGGCTTTTTTCATTTCGATACCGGCCAGTATCTCCGCCGGCTCTTGAACGACCCGAATTACAAAAACAATAAGGAGATTCAAAAAGAAAAGAAATTGAACGAAGAAGGGACATTAAATACTCCCGCATTCGTCTTGAAGAGGGTAAAGGAAGAAACACGCCGGGTCGCCCGGATGGGTT
>DAIDBF010000031.1 GCA_027310235.1 bacterium
TGTTCACTCGGAAGAAAAATGTTCCCGCGCTCTCTCGAACACCCGGGAACCAACCTTCTTCTCGATGAGGCATTGCGGAGGGAGATCCATGCCTTCCCGAGTAAGGACGACGCACACGAGCAATCACGCACTGTCCGAGTCCCTTGAGGTCGAGTTTGCGCGATTGCCGCGGGTGCAAGGACGAACGAGGTGAAGGCATATCGAGCGGAGCATTCTGCTGAAGAGAGAGGAAGGTTGGTTCCCGGGTGAGACAGGACTTGTGGGAGAAAAAAAGGTTTACTCTCTATGTACCTCGGTTTGAAACTCCGTGAGCCGCTTTAGAAGAAGCGGATATTTTTTTAACTTGGGATCTTCCTTGAGAATCCGAATCGCCTCCGCGCGAGCTTCCTTCACGAGTTCGGGATGACGAAGCGCTTTCATCGCGAGATCGGGAATGCCAGTCTGGGAACTTCCGAAAAATTCTCCCGGACCCCGTTGGCGCAAATCCCGTTCCGCAAGCTCAAGTCCGTTTTTCGCTTCAACGATCGCCTTCAAGCGCGCGCGCGCGGTTTCTGAACTCGATTCGGTAAAAAGAAAACAATATGACTGGTGCATCCCGCGTCCTACCCGTCCTCTGAACTGATACAGTTGCGCGAGCCCGAACCGGTCGGCGCCTTCGATAATCATGATGGTCGCGTTCGGAACGTCGACGCCCACTTCGACGACGGAAGTCGAGATGAGCACGTCAGTCTTGTGGTTCATAAAATCTTCCATTACCTTCTCTTTTGTGGCCTTTCCTCCGGAGGAGGACCCTCCTTTGGAGGGCATCTTGCCGTGGAGCATCGCTACGCGAAGATCGGGAAACACCTTCCTGGAAAGTCTCTCATGTTCTTCGGTGACGGATTTCACGTCAAGCTGTTGCAGCTCTCTGAATGAGAATTTTTCGGGGGCATCGGGATTCGTTTGCCGCGGCTCGATGCGCGGGCAGATCACGAATGCCTGCCGTCCGGCATTCACTTGTTTTCTCACAAATTCATACGTTGCCGAACGCTCTTTCTGGGCAACCGTTTTGGTGACGATGGGTTTTCTGTCTTTCGGAAGTTCGGTGATAAGCGAGAGCTCAAGATCGCCGAAAAGTGTGAGAGAAAGCGTTCTTGGTATGGGAGTCGCCGACATGCTTAAAAAATGGGGGATAGCCTCTTTTTTCTTCACAAGCGCGGCCCGCTGTTCAACGCCAAAGCGGTGCTGTTCGTCGACAATGATAAAACCGAGTGACCGGAACGCTACGTCCGATTGGATAAGCGCGTGGGTGCCTACGAGAATTTTCATCGTCCCGTCTTTTATTTCCCGAAGAAGTTCCTCCTTCTTCCTTGGGGTTTCGAGGTTGTTCCCGTAAAATGCCTTCGCGTCGTGTCCTGTGATGAGGGCGATTCCTCCCTCGAATTCACCAAAAAACTTTTTGAAGGTTTCATAATGCTGGCGCGCAAGAATTTCCGTCGGCGCCATAAGTGCTGCCTGAAAGCCATGATGCGCCGCATGAAGCGCCGCGATCGCGACGACGACGGTTTTCCCCGATCCTACATCTCCCTGAAGAAGGCGGTTCATGGGAATTACCTGTGCCGTGCCTTTTAGAATCTCCCAGAGCGATCGTTTTTGTGAAAATGTGAGAGGAAAGGGAAGATGCTCAAGGAGGTCTTTTACGAAGGGAAGATCGACCGGAAACGAAGGAGCGCGTTGCTCCGCAAGCGCGAGTTTTTGTTTTACGTTAAAAAGTTGGAGAAAAAAAAGATCTTCGAACGCGAAACGCTCCTTCGCACGGAGCGCTTCCGGAAGCTCAAGGGGAAAATGAATGTCATGGAGCGCACGATTCACGTCGGAAAGATGTTCGCGGGAAATCATGGCAGGGGGAAGCGGATCTTCTATCTCCGGAAGATGATCGAGAATCGGTTTCAAAAGATATCTGATGCCTTTCGAGGTGAGTCCTTTCGTTTCGGGATACACCGGCACGATGCGCGCGGTATGTCTTGTTTCATAGGATTCTCTCACGAGTTCGTAGGTCGGGTTTGAAAGATACACGTCTTCTTTTCCGCTCACTTTCCCCGAGAAGTTTGCGGTGCGGCCGGGCTGGAGCGTATTTTTGATATATGGCTGGTTGAACCACACGGCGCGGATTGATCCCGAGTCATCGCGTATCACGACCTCCGTGACATATAGATTTCTCCGCCATGCCCGCCGACCGCTCACTTCTTCCACCACGCCTTGAATGGTCGCTTCCTGATTTGGAATGAGATCCGCAATTTTATAAATTTGGGAGAAATCTTCGTAGCGGGTGGGGAAGTGCCACAGAAGGTCGCGGACGGAGGAAATCCCCATTTTCTTGAGTTTCACGAGAAACTTCTGACCTATCCCGTGGATCGCCGAGAGCGGCGTCTCGAGCGTTATCATGTCGCGACTAGTATATCACGTTTCCGGATTTTTCTCCAGAAAATTCGATACTTTTATCACGTCCGCGGGGTTGCCGAAATCGAACCAATAATCCTTGATTTCCTTCACTTTCACTTTTCCCTGTTTTGCGAGTATGCGAATGGCATCGGTGAGTTCGTATTCTCCTCTCGGAGAGATGCCAATCTGGTCGATGATATTAAAAATCTCCGGCGTGAACTTCACAAGTCCGGTATAGACAAGATCGGAGACGAATTTCTTCGGTTTTTCAATGATGTCGGAAAGAAATTCCTCGTCCTTGAGGAGCACCCCATACTTCTCCGGATGTGTGTGCTTGAGGCCGCTGATATAAGTGAACTCGTCGTCGGTTGCGAGCGACTGAATGTCCTTGGGAGAGTACATGTTGTCCCCGTATATAACGAGAAATGATTCCCCATGCACGGCATTTTTTGCGCATTGCACCGGAATCGCGGTGCCGTACTTTTCGGTTCCAGCGACCTCGAACTGGTTAACAAGTTCGATCGGGAACTCGTCCCGGTACTCCCGCGCAAACTCTTCCATTGCTTCTTTCTTGTGACCGATCACGAGAATCATTTTGGTGATACCCGCCTCCTTGAGATTTTGGAGCACGTAATACAAAAAGGGCCGATTTCGTACCTTGATAAGATGTTTCGGTTTGTTCACGGCGAGATGGAGCATGCGCGTGCCCTTTCCCGCCGCCGCGATGACCGCTTTTGTGATCATATTGGTGCGTTTGTTTGACGAAATCCGAACCTTTTTTGAACGGAACTGACGGCGCGCTTCGCGCGCCAAACTGAACGCTCGGGCGGGCAAAAAGGAAGGGGGTTGGGGGGAAGGAATTTTTGCCCGCCCTCGCTTTCCGCCGCCGCCGAATTTCGTGCCAACGAAGTTGGCGCGCCGCAGTTATTATTCCATTATTTCAAGATTTTTTCAACAATCGCTTTTAATTTTTGATATGTTTCTTTATCACCACCAATAAAAACCCTGTCGCTCGGCTTTATATTTTCGTCTCCATTTAGATTTGTAAAAATTCCACCTGCTTCTTTTATCATCAAACTACTTGCGAAATATGGAAAATTATCTTTTGCAAGACAAACTACGCCATTGTATTTACCACAAGCGACAAGACTATCGTTAATTGCGTGAGAACCCAGCACGCGATAAAGTTCAAAATCACTAAGTTCGTAAAAAAGTTTTCTGGCGCTTGCAACATCTTTCCAGCCGAGCGACAGGTTAAAAATAATTCTCGGCTTCTCTGTTTTTTCTTTCACGAAAATTTTTTGGCCATTGAGATAAGCACCTTTGTTTCTGTAAGCAGTATATAAGTCGTTCATTGAAGGGTCGTAAATAGCGGCAAATTGAACCTCACCATTGTGAAGATGAGCAACCACAATTCCGTAATGAGGTAATCCGTCTATAAAAACATGAGTGCCGCTAATTGGGTCAGCTACCCAAACATTTTCAGCTTCCAAAAAATTTTCGTTTTCTTCTTCGGAATAAAATTCATGTTTCGAACTAAAATCCTTGATAAGTTGCTTCAATTCTCTTTCTATTCTGATGTCTTCTTCGGTTAAATTCTTTTTTGTAACTCCAATGTCTTGGATTTTGCCAGATTTTTCGCGAATCCGCTTTCCACTAGAAACTATTTGCTCAATGATTTTTTGATAAAGTTTTTCCATAAAATTTATTTCGATACTATATAAGCCAACACATCAAAATCGGGGTCAAAAAATTCTATCATTTCGTAATCTTTTCTTTCTATCAGCCGAAGACTATTTGAATGTTTGGATAAATAATCATTTTTGAAAGTATCATAATTCGGCACCTCAAAATCACTACAACCTGCTTGCATACGATAAGGGTCGGGTTTTCTAATTCGCAAATGAGTTATTGTATTTTCCCCTACACTTATTGATTCTTTAAGGGTAACGCGCGGGCCGTTATTCTCATTGAAAAAATTTCCAATAGTTTTGACTATTTTTGCTAAGTCTTCAAATTCGCCAGAATAGTGAGAAAAAATTGTAAGTGATTTAATTGGCAAAGATTTTCCGATTATTTTTTTCGCTAATTCCGAAGTATTTTCTGCAACATAAATAACGGCCTCGCGCAGTTGCTTTTCATCTTTTATTGGACTGAAACGATACAATTGCATAGTTTTATTTCAATAAATCATCAACTTGAACTTCCAACGCTTTGGCAATTTTTTGTAAAGTTTCAATGGTCGGGTTGGTAATTCCGCCAGTTTCAAGTTTGATGATTGAATTATAAGAAACATCAGCAAGTTTTGAGAGGCGATCTTGCGAAAGCTCTTTTGCTTGCCTTAATTTCTTTATATTCTTGCCGATTTTACTCTCTTGTGTCATACTTGTATTATAATAATGGTATGATAGAATAGTATTATGAAAACTTGTATCTCAAACCTATTATTAGAATACATCTTTTCTTTGATTTTTACAAGTTTTTTGGCGGCGCATTTCGCAAAGCGAAATACGAAATTCGGCGGCGGCGGAAAGCGAGGGCGGGCAAAAATTCCTTCCCACCAACCCCCTTCCTTTTTGCCCGCCCGAGCGTTCAGTTTGGCGCGCGAAGCGCGCCGTCAGTTCCGTTCAAAAAAGGTTCGGATTTCGTCAAACAAACGCACCAGAAT
>DAIDBF010000046.1 GCA_027310235.1 bacterium
TAGCATCGGCTCGAACCGCCGCCTCGCGGCAGGGACGCTTGCGGTAGATTTCCAAAAACCCTTTTCATTCTTGGCTGAAACGAGCAAGAGGACGCGGAGCGTCCGCGATAAAAATTTTGTAAATTCTGAAATGTGGACCTAGGGAGAATCGAACTCCCGTCCCGGCAATGCGAATGCCGTGTTCTACCACTAAACCATAGGCCCTTATTCGAAGAACTGTCGGGCTGCTGGGAGTCGAACCCAGTCTACACGCACCCGAAGCGTGCGTACTACCGCCATACTCCAGCCCGTTCAATCCTCAGAAAAGAATAAACGAAATGAACCGAAAAAGGAAGTTCTTGCCTATTTTCTCCCCCTTGCCTTCTTTCGCTCGTGAAGCCGCTTGGATTTCTGCGTGAGCGCGAATATCGAGAGCACCATAATATAGACGGCAATCGCTTCCGAGGGTACTCTATAACCGTTCTGGAGAAATGCCGAGAGAACAAGAAGTCCGAATATCACTACTGTCCACGCGAGCACAAAGAGTTCCCCGGGAGAGCGGCTCTCGTGCATATCATACCAGCGATCAAGCTCTTTCGTACCGACATAGGGCGCGAGGATACCCACGTAGATTACGCTTAAGGGCGCGATAAGGAAATCGAGCAGTTTCTGTCGAGAAAGTTAATTACAAGAAAAGAGATGAAAAGGTAGGTCCAAAAATCGGAGAGTATTCTCCAGATGCGCTCGTCTTGGAATGAGGGCAGTTCCATAGTGTTATTTCACGAAGTATTTTTTCTTCATATCTTCTTCGACGCCGCTCTCAAACTCTTCTTTCTTCTCCTTCGCCCGTTCCGCAAGCGTCTTGAGTTCCTTTTCAGAATGCGTGGCGAGCTCTTTCACGCGGGCGTGGAGATATTCTTCCGTATTGAGGGTTGGGTCGTCAAGTACTTCTTCGAGGAGTACCGAAAGAAGTTGCCCTACCTTCGGCCCCGGCGGAATATGGAGAAGTTCCATTACGGTGTCTCCTTTAATTTTCAGCATCTTCGGGTGGATCGGATCGCGCTTCACTTTTTCCATCATGAAACGAAGATGGCGAAGTTTGTAGGGCACCGCCTTGGGCACGCCCGAACCGATACGATCCGCCTCCCGCACTTTGAAGAGATCGTCGATATATTCTTCCCCCACCCGCTGAATAAACCTTCTCACACCTGCCTCGGTAACCTCGCCTACGTTGTAATAAAAGAGGTGATAGCGCACAAGATGAATCACCCGCTCAGCGATTTCCTTTGGAAAATGGAGGCGATCCATGATTTTTGCCGTCATCCTCGCTCCCACTCCCTCGTGATTGTAGAACGTCGAATCGGGCCCCTCGCCGCGCTTTGTTCTCGGCTTTCCCACATCGTGAAGGAGCGCCGCGAGCCGCACTTCGAGAGAGTAGTTCTTTTCTACCGTATAGTTCAAGGCACGCACGTTGTGATCAAACACAGTGTAGATATGATGCTTGTTCTGTCCACATCCGACCCCCTCTTTGAGTTCCGGAATGATGTATTTCAAAAGTCCTGTATCTTCGAGGAGAATAATTCCTTCTGCGGCACGGGGCGTTATGATGATTTTTATCAGCTCATCGCGGATCCGCTCTTTTGAGATCATCTCGAGAAGCCCCGCGTGTTCCTTGATCGCACGCATAGTAGTCGGCTCTATTTCCCAGCCCAAAGCGCGTGAGCGCATTGCGGCTGGTCCGCCAGAATGCTTGCTTTCGGCGGAAAACCCTCCAAGCTCAACCGCGAACCGCACCGCGCGCATAAGCCGGAGCGCGTCTTCCTCGAAGCGTTTCCGCGGATCCCCCACCGTGCGGACCACTTTATCTTTCAGGTCCTTCTGCCCGCCGTAAGGATCGACGACATCTGTTTTTGGATTGAGTGTTTTAGATTTCAAATCCAACGCCATCGCATTGACAGTAAAATCCCGGCGCGAGAGATCCTCTTCGATGGTCTTTGCAAACTGCACGGCATCGGGATGGCGCTTGTCGGAATACTCACTCTCGATTCTGAACGTAGTTACCTCGACAATTTTGAGGCGCGGATCCGCGGATTCTGTTTTCACTCCCACCGTTCCGAAGTTATTCTCGTAGACATGTTCGGGAAAAATCTTTTGAATCTCTTCCGGGAGCGCGCTGGTCGCGATATCCCAATCCTTAGGATCGCGCTTCAAAAGCACGTCGCGCACGCATCCGCCGACGAGATACGCCTTGTAGCCCGCCTTAAGAAGCTCCTCGGCTGTTTTTTTCACTTCGCTCGGAATCATGGATCGCATCACTCACATTATATCCTGCCTTCCTCTTTTCGAGAAACCGGGGTAGAATCTAAATACTCAAAGAGATAGAGCCCCTGTAGCTCAATTGGATAGAGTGCCTGGCTTCGAACCAGGAGGTTGCAGGTTCGATTCCTGCCAGGGGTACAGGAATCGAACAGGACAAAGAAACAAAAAAGGCAGCATGGTTTACCTAGCTGCCTTTTTAATATGTCACTTACTTATTTCTGTTTTTTATTTTTTGATACTCGATATATTCCAGCGTAAACTTGGGGCTAATTCCCTCCCGAATTCTGGTTAATATATCGCAAAAAATTTCATGCGGAAGAGAGGTATTTGAAGAATCCTGTTTTCCTGTGTCATGAACCAAGACCAGTTTCTTGGTTGCCTGCAGAGCAATTGCGGCACCAGCGTTCTGTGTACATTTTGCGCGGATAGCTTTTTCTATCAAACGATAATGTTC
>DAIDBF010000055.1 GCA_027310235.1 bacterium
CCATTTTGCGCATCAGAAAATTCAAGCCATCCCCACGGCGTAATATCCATGACGTAGCTTGCGGGCGCGAGCGAATAGCCGCCGCAGCCCGTACCGCAGCTCGAGGCGATATTCCGCACGTTGATACCCGGCGGGGTGGAACTCGAAGCGATCGTGAAAATCTTGCTGAACGTCCCGCCCGGCGGGGTGTTGTAGTTTGTGCCGAGATTTAGGTTGTTCGTGCCGAAGCCGAGGTTTCCGCTCGGGTCAACCGAGATCATCCCCGACCCGCTCCCCGGAAGCTGGCCCGTAGAAGGACCCGTAAAAGCGAGAGAGGGAGAAACAGAAAGTAATCCCGCAATAAGGGAAAAAAGAATAATGATAGATAACTTCGTTCTTTTCATTTGAAATCCTAAATCCTAATACCTAAATCCTAAATAATGACCAAAATTCCAAATTCGAATGACCGAAACTACTTCGACTTTTCCAAAATTGCACCGAAAATTTTTCTCAACTCTATCGTCTCCTTAGTGAGTTTCTCGCGTTCGACTTCTAGTTCTTTGTTATCGCCAGTGTCAAGGAGCCGAAGCCAGAACTCAGTCTCCTTAGTCTCCTTGCGGGATATTTTGATTCGCATGACAAAATCTTTTCTACTTAATGCCTCGTTGGCTTCAATGTAGTTCGCGCCCATAGAACCGGAGGAGCGTGCCACCTGTTTTATATCTTCGATATTGGAAATAGTTTTGGGGAGTTTCTTCACAAAGCGTCGTACGTCTTTTGCAAATCGGAATGTTCGTTCTTCCAAGTCGTACTGTTTGGAATTTTGAATTTCGGACATTGGAATTTATTTAGGATTTAGGATTTTGAATTTAGGATTTTGGAAAATTGATTTGGAATTTGTTATTTGGAATTTTTGTCTTGCTATGGCAAGACGATGACTGTTCCTTGTATTTTCTCCGCCTTGGGGCAATAGTCCCTGCACTCTAAGACGAACGTCCCCGTTCCCGTCGCCTGGAAGCTTATTTGTTTCGTCTCCCCTTTTTTGACGAGCGTATAGAGCCCGGTGTAGGGCATCGAAAAATCATAGTCGCCATCCGCCGCCGTGAGATTGATCGTTACGAGATTCTTGTTTTTTACAGTGATTGAGTTCGGTTCAAACCCGTTCGCCGCGACCGTCATATCGAAAATTCCAAGCGTTTGGGGCACGTTCGGCGCGGCGGGCGCTTCATGCACCGGCACGGTGAGCGTCGCATCCTTCGGCACTTCGGGAGAGAAGATCGGCGCCGTGGTCGTCGCGGGAGAGGTGTTTTGCATCCCCGCCTCCCCTCCGGAAGTTCCTTTCTCTTTCTTCGGGAACAGTCCGATCGCGATGCCAATCAAAACCACGATCGTAAGCGCAATCACGATGATCGTCTGCTTTTTTGTCATTCTTACTTTATTATAGCAGAAAGAATCAGAAAACGCTGAATAGACCACGATTCCAAGAACCAGCCTCTCTGCAAACCCGAGGAACTACTTTCTCATTTAAGATGACTTTGGTTTTGATAATCCTGATAAGGTGACTTTGGTTAAGATGATCCTGACTAGGATGACTCCGGATGGTTCCAGATAGTTCGGAAATGGTGCTAGATGGTTCGGGAATATGCTAGATGACCCTGGATAATTTCAGGAAGCGCTAACGGCCTCAAAATCGTCCATATGGACAATTTTGAGGCAACACCAGATTATCCTAATGTAAGCGGAACCTCCCTTTTAACTCCTCATCTCCTTCCAATACTTGAATGAGCATGACCTTGCAATATTGATTCAAGTCATTCATCACTGTGAATTTCCAAAAGCGCTCCGATATCTCAAATGGAGCGATCCACACGCTTTTTTGCAGCTGGTAAAAATTCAACTCTCTTAACGCGTCACGCAACATTCTTCTCTTTTTATCGTCTTTCACCGGAACATCAAAACTCACGAGCCGCCATTTCCCGTCCCATTTCTGTAAGTGATCTTTCTTTATTCTCCCCCTCTCTCTGTTGAAATGTTTTAAGAAAAACAACGTACCGGAAGAGGTAAGCGTATAGTTCTGCTCTCTTTTTTGTATAAGACCGCGTTCTTGAAGCCGGCGTAAACTTTGACGCAAATATTTTTTTTGATCATGACGCTTAAGGAGTTCCTCAACAATCGCAACCCCTACCGTGTTTACATCACGAAAAAGTTCTCCTAACTCCCGCACATGGCGATATGCACCGCCGGCTGTCTTTGGCATATTTCGTTATTATTATGTAGTATACCAAAAACAAAACACCTCACTTTCGTCCATATGGACGAAAGTGAGGCATGCTCTTTCGATTTCTTTCAATGCCGCGGGAACTCTTTTTCACCAACAAGATCTGCGCAGAGCGCCACTCTATGTTCGTTCCACGCCGCGGAGGTAGTCGTTGATGTTTAATACCGCCTTCACCGCATCTCCCGCGGAGATGTTGTTCTGTTTGTATAATACATCCGTTGCGTCTCCCGCTGCCCATACTCCGGGGATCGATGCACGCTGGGTTTTGTGATCAACAATGACTTCCCCGCGTCCGTTCAAGGCAACAAGATTCTTCAAAAGATCGCCATTCGGAACGATGCCGATCTCCACAAATACCCCTTGTACTACAAGCGTTTTTGTTTCTCCCGAGACGAGATCGTTATATTCCAGACCCGTTACCGATTTTTCGCCACAAATCCGCTTCGTCTCGGCATTCAAGAGTATGGTCACTTTCGGCGATGCCTTGATGCGCTCCTGGGTAACCGGATCGCCCTTCAGGACGTCCCGATAATGAAGGAGATAAATCTTACCGGCATACGGGATAAGATCCTCGACCGCCTCGAGTCCCGCATTGCCGCCGCCTACCACCGCCACATCCTGTCCTCCGAAAAGAGGCGCATCACAAGTCGAACAATATACCACGCCTTTCCCTT
>DAIDBF010000075.1 GCA_027310235.1 bacterium
GATTACGCTTCATTCGAAAGAGCTTTCGATCGATGCTGCGGAAATCATACGAGGAAAAGAAAAAGAATTCGCGCTCAAAACCGTCTATGACGAAAAGACGGAAACCGCGACATTCACGTTCCGAAAGAAAATCCCGAAAGGAGTAGCGGATCTGCGGCTTGTCTTCCGTGGAATCTTGAACGACAAAATGCACGGATTCTATCGAAGCCGCTATGAGGTGATGGACGAAACGCGCCACATGGCGACGACCCAATTAGAAGCGACGGATGCGCGGCGCGCATTCCCCTGTTTTGACGAACCCGCGATGAAGTCAATCTTCCACGTAACGCTCGTTGTTCCGAAAGATAAAACAGCGATCTCAAATACCGCCTCTATCGAAAGTCGGGAACACGAAGACGGCTGGAAAAGCGTCATCTTCGCTCCGACGCCCAAGATGTCCACATATCTTCTCGCATTCATCGCGGGCGACTTCGAGCATATAGAGAAAAAGACAAAAGAGGGCGTTTTGGTGCGTGTATTTACCACTCCGGGAAAAATCCATCAAGCGGAGTTTGCGCTCTCGTGTGCGACAAAGATCATTTCATTCTTCGACGGGTATTTCAAGATCCCGTACCCTCTTCCCGTGCTCGATCTTATTGCGGCGCCCGACTTTGCGTTCGGTGCGATGGAAAACTGGGGCGCCGTCACGTTTCGGGAAACCGCACTCCTCGTCGACTCAAAACATTCTTCTACTATAAATAAACAACGGGTCGCGCTCGTTATCACGCACGAGCTCGCCCATCAATGGTTCGGAAATCTCGTCACTATGGAGTGGTGGACCCATCTGTGGCTCAATGAAGGATTTGCATCCTACATAGAATACCTCGCGGTGGATCACCTCTTCCCCGGGTGGGATATCTGGACACAGTTCGTCTACCGCGAACCCGGCATCGCGCTCGAACTCGACGCATTGCAGAATACTCATCCGATAGAAGTCGATGTACACCATCCCGACGAGATAGGAGAAGCATTCGATACGGTAAGCTACTCGAAAGGAGCAAGCATTATTCGCATGCTCGCCGAATATCTCGGAGAGAAAGATTTCCGAGACGGACTGCGCCATTATCTGAAGCAACACAGCTATGCCAACACTTCAACCGTTCATCTTTGGAACGCCTTCGAGAAAATATCGGGAAAACCGATTGCGGCAATCATGAACACATGGACGAAAAAGTCCGGCTACCCGCTTATCTCGATAGCGGAGAATAATGGCAGATTTCTCCTCAGGCAGGAACGATTTTTCTCGAGCTCTGTCTCCCGATCGCATTCCCGGGAGAAAACGATCTGGTCGGTGCCTATCATCTTCACTACCAAGAACGGAAGAAGAAGCGTGCTTATGGATAAAAAAATTGTTCCCCTCGAGAAGAACATCGGCGCACCGATAAGATTGAACGACGGCGAATCGGGGTTCTTCGTCACGCAGTATTCAGAGTACTTCCTCGCGAATTTAAAAGAATCGCTGCGAGAGAAGCGGTTCGGTCCTTCCGATCGGCTCGGTCTCGTGAGGGACATGACGATGCTCGCGGAATCGGGGAAGCAGACCACGGAAGAAGCTTTGGGACTCATCGCTTCCTGCGGGCACGAGACCGATTATACCGTCTGGTTGGGACTCATTGCTTCCCTGAATACGATCGGATCACTCATCGCAAAAGAACGCTTCAGAGAACGCTACTACTCTTTCGTAAGCGCATTCCTCGCTCCTGTCGCGGAGAAGGTCGGGTGGAACCCGTCACCGAACGAAAATCACACTCGTGCGCTTTTAAGGAGTCTCATTCTGCTTCACGCCGGAACATACGGGAACCAGGATGTGGTGCGGCACGCCAGGATGCTATTCAAAAAAATAAAGAAACATGCGAATCCGATTCACGCGGATCTGCGGGAGGCCGTCTATGCCACAATCGCACGCCACGGCGGCGCGAAAGAGCATACGGCCTTGATTGCGATGTATGCACATGCCGCACTTCATGAAGAGAAGAACAGAATCGGAAAAGCGCTCGGGAGTTTCACCGAAAAAGGACTCCTCAAAAAAACACTTGCGTTCTCGATATCGAATCACGTGCGCTCTCAAGACACTGTGGGTATTATCTCGGCGGTGTGGATGAATCCTTACGGACGAGATCTCACATGGACATTCGTAAAAAAGAACTGGAACCTGTTTCTCGAACGATATGGAAGTAGCCATGCACTTGCACGGCTCGTGGCGTCCGCGGGAATGTTCACATCGGCGACAAAGGCGAAAGAAGTGAAACAATTTTTCAAAACAAATCCTGCTCCCGGAGCATCAAGAACAATTAATCAGGCAATCGAGAAAATATACTCGAACACGGCGTGGCTTTCTCGAGAAAGGAAAATGTTGACAAATTTTTTCCTCGGAAAGTGAATTGCCAATCTTCAGACGATGGGATACTATCTTTAATATGCAGACAACGAAGCTGGCGGTCTCGGGCGAACGCGGATCATTTTCCGAGGAGGCGGGACTCCTTTACGCGGAGCGCATGGGCACGGAGATGGGACTTATATTCGCGGTAGATATGGAAGGTGTACTCTCGCGAGTGGAGCGGGGCGAGGTTGAGCTCGGCATCTTCCCCGTCGTGAACTCCAGAGGCGGGCTGGTCCAGACCGCGTTTGAGGCGATGGGAAGACATCTATTCAAGATGATCGACGAGGTATGGCTCGACGTGCACCAGTGTCTTATGGCGATGCCAGGCATCGAACAATCGGCGATACGAAAAATCGTAAGCCATCCGCAGGCGATTTCCCAATGCGAACGATATCTCGCGAAAGAATTCAAAGGAATTGAACTTCAAGAATGGGAAGATACGGCGAAGGCCGCTAAAGATCTCGCCGCTGGAATCTTGCCGAGTAACGTTGCGGTTATCGCTCCCGCGCGATCGGCACAGATCTACGGACTGAATCTCCTCGCGCGCGGCATCCAGGACAACCATCCTAATCTCACCACGTTCATCGTGGTAAAGAAACTCGAATAATTTCTATCGGGGCCGGGCCTCGAGAAGATCAGAGGTCTTGGTAAACAAATGTCCTCCTTTACTCCAAAATTCGACGCAGCGCTCTATAGCATCCTGGATCGCCTGGAACCCCAATCTCGTACTTGTCCCAATAAATCCCTGTCCCCTCATTGCGAAGGAGAATTCCCGATACTGAAAGAGGACATTGATTTTTACCACAAGCTTCACGTTCCCCCACCCCGATTATGTTTCTCGTGTCGTAACCAACTGCGGTGCGCCCTCGTTCCGAATCTCATCAAATTCTACAAGAAAGACGACTCGGCAAAACCCGGAGAAAAGATCATCTCTTGTTTTCCTCCTTCAAGTCCTTACAAAATATTCAATAATCATTTCTATTTCGACGTCAGCGCCTGGGACGGATGTTCATACGGTAGATCAAACAACCCCTCGGAACTGTTCCTTAAACAACTCAGAGGACTGCTTCTCGACACGCCCCACTACGCCATCCCACGGTACTCCAAAAACGTCGTAAACAGCGACTATACGATCGACTCGGGCGACGTGAAAGATTGCTACATGAGCGCAACGCTGGGAGGATGCAAAAACGTAAACTACTCTTTGTGGACGGTAACTTCCAATGACTGCTTCGATTGTCTTGGTATAGAAGGAAGTGAAAATTGCTATGAGAACGTCGTGAATCACACCTGCGCGAACTGCTTTTACATTCAACAGTCGTTTGAATGTATAGACTGCACCTTATGTTACGACTGCCGTAACTGCAGAGAATGTTTCGGATGCACCAACTTGAGAAGCAAGCAGTTTTACTTCTTCAATCAGCCGCTTTCGAAGGAGGAGTATCGCAAAAGAGTAAAAGAAATTGATCTGGGAAAACGAAACGTGGCACAAACGTATCTCGAACGATTTGCCGAATTGAAGAGGAGATCACTCCATCTCCATGCGTATAAAAATAAAGGACTGAATTGTTTCGGACACCAGCTTGGCGTTTCAAAAAATTGTTACTACTGTTTTTGGGGACGAGGAGAGAATGTGCGTTGGAGCTCCGATTTTATTGATGCAAAGGATTCTATGGATATGACGATCGGAGGACCTGGAGAACTTTGTTACAATATTGCCGGCATGAGGGAGTCATCGAAGATAACATGCTGCAGTTTCGTCGGTCAGAGTTTGGAACTGGAATATTGCTTTGAGTGTTTTGACTGTAAAAACTGCTTCGGGTGCGTGGGATTAAAGAAAAAACAATACTGTATCTTAAACGTTCAATACCACGAAGACGAGTACTGGAAACTTGTAGATACGATAAAAGCCGCGATGCTCAAACGAGGAGAGTACGGGGAGTTTATACCGCTCGCTGAGTCGTTCTTCCCCTATCGCGACACCTTCGCCGCGGCAAATTATCCGCTTACCGATGCAGAAATATCCGCGATGAGCGCCGTTACGACATCCAAAGAAGAAGATGAGATCTACGAACGCGCCCTTACGAAAGAAACGATACCCGACGACATAAAAGACGTCGATGATTCTATTTTGGAGAAAGTTCTCCTTTGTGAGGTATCGGGAAAACCGTTCCGCATCATACAGAAAGAACTGGATTTTTATAGGAGATTCAATCTGCCGATACCCACGAAGCATCCTCACATTCGCCTCATTGAACGAGTGAAGAAACGTGACCCATTGAAGTTATGGATACGAACGTGTACGTGCGCAGGACCAGGATCGGCAAATAGCCTTTACCGCAACACCGCTCAGCACTTTCATAAAGAGAACGCGTGCCCGAACACCTTCGAGACAAGTTTTTCTCCCGATCGACCGGAGATCGTATATTGCGAACAGTGCTATAACTCGGAGATCGTTTAGTTATCCACTTTTCTATCGAGGCCCGGCCTCAATAGATTACTCGTATCGCAAAGCTGCCGCGGGATCCATTTTCGCGGCTTGCCGCGCGGGAAGAATACCCGAGATTACCCCGACTATGAACGTGAACATAAGAATCGCGAAAAGTCCGGCGAAGTCCAGAGCAGCGAAGGAGAAGAGCCCGTTCACGCCCGCAAATGTCGCACCGAATCCTACGAGCGCGGAAAGACCGATGCCGAGGAGAATTCCCACAAATCCGCCCACGAGTCCGATCATCCCCGACTCGATGAGAAACAGGGAAAGTATCGCCTCATTCGATGCTCCGACCGCTTTCATGATGCCGATCTGTTTCGTACGTTCGAGCACCGAAGTATAAGTCGAGTTCATGATGCCTACCGCGCCCACCACGAGTGAGATAAGCCCGATCGCCATGAAGACCAGTTCGATCATGGAAAGGATGCTCTCGACGAGCCGATCGGCTTTTTCCGGGGTAAGAACGGCAAAATCGCGGACTACCTCCTGCTGAGACAGTTTGAACTTGACCTGGCGCGCCACGAGCTCGATATTGGCGTCGGGATATACCTTTATCATCGCGGTCACCGCTCCCGGCGCGGATCCGGTAAGCGCTCGCAGCATACTGAGGGAAGAATAGACCGAGGTATCGTCGTCTTGCACCCCGATTCTCGAAACAATGCCGGAAACGCGCATCCGTTTCGCTTTGAGGATGACTTCATCACCGACCTTCACGTCGGTCTTGAACGTCCCGTGCGCCACGAGATAGCCGAGCACTATTTCCGCCGCTTGATCGTCTGTAGGCCAGAAACCCGCTTCAAGTTTGATCCCCTGTGACGTTTCAAAAAACTCCTTAAATTCTTTCCACGGCCCCGCTTTAATCATAATGGTCTTCTTTTCTCCGAGATAATCGGCATTCACCGACGCGACGTCCATCGGAAGTACGAGCCGCACGCCGTTAATCGTTGCGAGATCGAGGATATCCTTCTCGCGAAACTTCTGGCCGCCGAGTATGCTCGCAAATGGGTTCGTCTCCTCGCCCGGATACACGATGATGTAATCCGATCCGAACATCGCGAGCATGTTGCTCACTACGTTCCTGATGCCGCTTCCCAAGGAAAGGATGGTCACGACGAGGATGACGCCGATCACGACACCGATCACGGTAAGCCAGCTCCGGATCGGCCGGTAGCGGATCGCTTTCAAGGTGAGTAAGAAAAATTCTTTGAGCATGTGTCAGGAGATATATTCGTGCGCGTGTACACGCTGATCGCGGATAGTAACGCCGTCTTTCAGCACCACCACCTCTTCCGCCCGATCGGCAATACTCATGTCGTGTGTAACGACGATCAGCGTCTTTTTCTGTTTCTTATGGAGTTCAATCAGCATCTCGAGAATCTTCGTACCGGTCTGCGAGTCGAGATTACCCGTAGGCTCATCGCCGATGATAATTTCCGGATCATTGGCAAGCGCCCGAAGGAGCGCCACCCGCTGCTGCTCGCCGCCAGAGAGTTCGAAAGGCCGATGCAGGATTCGATCGGCAAGACCCACATCCGCAATGCGGGCTTCAAGCTCTTTCTTATCTGTTCCTTTTTTCGCAAAGATCGAAGGAAGACGTATGTTGTCGTAGATGTTGAGCCACGGAATCAGGTTATACTGCTGGAAGATGAATCCGAACGTTTCCGATCGGAACAGCGCCCGCTCCTCATCCGAAAACCGCGATGCGTGTTTCCCTTCCAGAAATACTTCTCCCGACGTTGGCCGGTCGAGCAGACCGATCATATTCAAGACCGTACTCTTTCCGGAACCGCTCGCTCCCACGATCGCCAAAAAATCCCCTTTCCAGATGTTCAGATTGACCCCGCGAAGCACTTTTGTCTCCTCCGTTTCGCCAAGCTTGAAGATTTTTTTGACGTCGTGAAGCTTGATGAGCGGCGTACCGAAAAAACGATCCGGATCGCGCCGGAAACGCGCGGCGCACCCCTCGCCGCAGAACGCGTATTTTCTCCCCTTGTGAGCAACATAGAAAAGATCCGGATAGTCATCCAGATACATTCCGCATACGAGATCGGTATTTTTTTCTTCCATTTCCGGATCACTCCGCGCTTATCGTAACCGTATGGCCCTCTCGTAATCCGCTTGTTACCTCGGTAAATTCCCCATCCGAGATGCCCGTTTCGATCTTCGCATCCCGCATTGTGTTCCCTTCAACCACTTTTACGAACATTCCGTTATCCCGTTTTACGATCGTAAATGCGGGAATCTTCAATACGTCGTTCTTCACCGAGACGCGGATTATCAAGTCCGCACTCATCCCCGGCCGTATCTGCCTGTCGGTCGGATCGATAGCAACGTTCACGCGATAGTATTTGTCGCCGTCTTTCACAATTTCTTTCGGTTCGATGTTTACGAGCCGTCCGTTGAATTCTTCGGTCGGGAACGCGTCAAGCTTGATACCAACCTGGATGCCGCCGTTTGTATCTTCCAGTTTCCCTATCTCCAACTCCGAAACATCGGCTTGGATTTTGTTTTCGGATGCCGAAAGCGAAAGCGCAATATTACCCGCGGTAAACGCCTCTCCTTCTTCCAGATAGATTTTGTTCACCTTCGCGGGAACCGACGCATAGAGCGTCGCCTGCTCGATCTGAAACTCCGCGGCCTTCACGTTATTCTCCGCTTCCGCGGTCTGTGCTTTCGCGAGCACGATATCTTCCTGTCTCGTTCCCGCCTCCTTGAGCGTAAGTTCGTCTTTTGCGAGCGCAAGATCGGCAACGGCGATATTCCACTTGTCCTCCGCCGCGGTAAGCGTCGTAATCGCCGCGTTCACGTTCGTGCGCGCCATCGCAATGCTTGTTCTCCATCCATCGACGGTAGTCTGTGTAATCTTATCGGTGATGACCGCCCCATTCACTGCAAGCGCAAGCGAATCGAGAAAACTTCTCGTCTTCGCAAGATTTTCCTTTCCCGCCACTACGAGAGTATCGAGGTTTTCATCCGGAAAAGTTCCCGAGGCGAGTGTTCCTTTCCACGAGGAAAGAAGATATTCTTCGGCGACCCTGCCCGTCACCGCGTCGGTTTTCAATTGAATGTTTGTGGTATCGAATATAAGCTGAGGACTGGTGCTTCTCACATTAAAGAACAGCATATCTCCCTTGCTTCGCACCGCATCGTCGGCAACGGTATAGGCATTCGAGAGCTCATCCGTGAGATTTTTTTTCGCGCCATCCAAAGTTACGGTTGCTTTCGAGACCTCCGTACGCGCGACATTCAAATCTTCAAGCGTATACCCCGCCATCAGTTTCTTGAGATTTGCCTCGCGCTGGGCAAGTACCGCACGCAGGCGGTTCGCGGAGATTTCGAGTTCTGTTGTATCGAGTTTCATGAGCGGCCTCCCCTGCGAAACAAGATCGCCTTCTTTCACATAGACCCGCTTTACGGTCCCCGAGGTAAGAAACCCGAGGTTATAATCTTTCTCGGAAACCACCTCGCCGCGCACTTTTACAATCTCGTTCACGGTGCCGCGCTCCACCGTAAAGGTCGCGCTCTGTCCGCCGTCGATCTTGAAATATTTCTGATAAACCCAAAACGACACGGCTCCCACGCCTATCACGACGACAACAATCAAGAAATATGAAATCCGTTTCATATTATAGCTTTCCTTTATTATACCTTATTGTACAAGAAGGAATTCGAAATCTGTAGTAGTATTGAATAATAATGGATACGATGCCTATCACCTGCTCTTCGTGCCACAAAATCATACCGCTCCAAGATGCGAAGTTCTGCCCGTATTGCGGAAAGGCGCTTACCATCTCGACGTCCGCAGAAAAACAAATCGTAGTATATCTCGTAAGCCTGCTGGTTCCCCCATTCGGTTTTTGGTATGTTTGGAAGTACCTGCGGCAGGGTGACAGGAAATCAAAAATCATAGGAATCGTTGCCGCAGTTCTCACTATAATCGCGATAGCCACCAGTATCTGGCTCTGGGAGAAATCTCTCACCGTTTT
Organism: bacterium; assembly: GCA_027310235.1. GTDB lineage: Bacteria > Patescibacteriota > Minisyncoccia > UBA6257 > GWB1-50-10 > JAKAHD01. The sequence continues at coordinate 8,897 of DAIDBF010000075.1, forward strand.
GAACCAGAAGATTAATTCGTCGCTCGGCAGTTTCAGCGTTTACTAAAGTTATCCACTTTTTTATCGAGGCCCGGCCTCGATAATTACACCCGTATTTCTTTTTCGAGCCATGGAATATGCTCGTGCGTTCTCTTCCACCATAAATCCTCCCAGATATAGTGCACCGCGAGTTGTTTGTATGCGCCGAACCGCTCGAAGTATTTCAAGAGTTTTTTGACGGAAACCGGATGTTCGGGATTCTTGTTGAAAAACAACTTCGAGTAGATCTTCTGCTCCCACGGCGAAACGTGATTGAAAAAATCCCAGTGATGGAATACGTCGAAAAGAAGGTACCAGACGGTCGCCGGCCCCACGCCGTATAATTCGAGAAGTTGTTCCATCTGAGCTTCCCTTCCTTCCCCTCTTATCCTCTCTTCATCCACTAACTTTTTCCCGAAATACTCGTCCGTCTTTTTTATCGACTTTGCGCGATACCCCATTTTCAAATCACGGAGTATTTGTTCCGATACTGCTCCGAGTGCTCCCGGTTTCCAAAAACATCGCAATTCTTTCCCGTCGAATTTGAGGGGTGTTCCGTAATGTTCAAGAAGCGCTTTGAACATCTGGATCGACCGCCGCACCGTGGCGTTTTGAAGCACGATTCCGATAATAAGATACTCGTAGAGCGAACTTGGATGTCCGGGACGCATGCCTTTCCACCGTTTGATAACCGGTCCGAGAATCTTGTCGTCTTTGAATATCTTGTAGAAACCCCGAAGATCGAGATCAAGATTGTAGCGATAGCGCATTTCGGAAACCAGAGAATCCGCAAACGTTGTTCCGACTTTCGACTCCGCGTATAGCGAAATGGCCATTTTCGGTTTTCGTCTCGTTCCTTTATTTTCGAACTTCACGCCGAGCGTTTTCCCTCGCCAGAGACAGGTCTGCCAACGGATACCTGGCTCCCAATAATTATCTCCCGAGGTAAAATGATCCGGCTTATGGAACGTGGAATCGAAATCGAAAGGAACCGAAGGAACAACAACCTTCCGCGCAACAAGATGAAGCGTATGTGCTTTTTTCACAACTCCATTATACACCTTGCGCCGCCTCCCCCCTCCCGTGGTATGCTGGGGATGATTCGATGAAAAAGATCATTGAAAGGAAAAGAGAGTGGCTGAGAGCACTCCGCGTGGGATGGTTTTTGGCCCTGCGCCAGATTAAGCGATCAAATAAAGGCACGACCGCGCTTATCATCTTCATCATGATCCTGACTTTCCTGAATCTCGTCGTGGTCTCCGGCCTCCTTTTGGGTCTCATCAGCGGTTCTTTCGAACAGTATCGCAAGAGTTACTCGGGAGAAGTTATCATCACCCCCGCACAAGGCAGGGATTACATCGAAAATTCCCAGGCACTCATTACGTTTCTGGAATATCACCCCCAGATAACGAACCTCTCCGCAAGACACGGCGTAAACGTCCAGCTCCTCGGCACCCTGAACGACAATCCGAAAAAGAACGAGCGGCCGAACCGCGTGAGCGGACGACTCATGGGTATCGACCCGATCCAGGAAGAGGCGACCACTAATTTCTCCAAGTATGTGAAGTATGGGAGTAATCTCAACCCTAACGAGGAGGGATATATTTTGATCGGCGCAACGCTCCTCAAAAAATATTCCACCTACGCCGATGCGAATATTCCCGGCTTCGATTTTCTGGATAACGTTGATGTGGGAAGCCGCGTCCGCGTAACGATCCCTGCAAGCGATGGTGAGATTGCGAAGGACTTTATCGTGAAGGGAATCGTGAAAAGCAAGGTAGACGAAGTATCGACCCGGATGTTCGTACTCGATAAGGAACTGAAACGCCTGCTCCCCGTAAATAAGGAACAATATCAGGAGATCGCGATACGAACCGACTACGCGAATGCACCGGCGCTCGCCTCGGCAATCAAAGGATTCATGGGATCGTACGCAGCCCGCATCCAGACCTCGGACGAGGCAATTCCTTCGTTTCTCCGCGACATCGAAACCACCATGGGCGTCTTGGGAAATGCCTTGTCATCGATCGCGCTTATTGTCGCTTCGATCACTATTTTCATCGTGGTTTTTATCAACGCCATCACCAAGCGGAAGTTCATCGGTATCATGAAAGGCATCGGCATCAAACCGCTCGCCGTCGAGCTGTCGTACGTCTTCCAGGCAATCTTCTACGGGCTTGCGGGATCCGCAATCGGACTGCTTCTTACTTTCGGAATGCTCAAACCCTACTTCTCGGCGAATCCCATCGACTTCCCCTTCTCGGACGGTATCCTCGTCGTCACACCATGGAGCGCGGGAATCCGCGTCGCAATCCTGATTCTCGTCACGATCCTCGCGGGATTCATACCAGCGAAGATCATTGTGAGAAAAAACACGCTCGATTCAATTCTCGGACGCTAACACTACTCTTATGATACGAACACAACAACTTTTCAAGAAATACCAGGACGGCGTGTCGGAGACGATTGTACTTAAGCATCTTGATCTCGAGATACAAACCGGGGAGTTTGTCGCGATTATCGGTCCTTCCGGCGCCGGCAAGTCAACGCTCCTCTACCAGCTCTCGCTTCTCGACAAACCCACCTCTGGTGAGATATGGCTCGACGAGGTGAGGACATCCGAGTTGAGCGAGGTCGAGAAAACGACCATGCGACTCAATAAGTTCGGATACGTTTTCCAGGATTATGCGCTCCTCCCTGAACTCACGGCAACCGAGAATGTCATGCTTCCCATCCTCATGCAAGGCGTGGAACATCATGAAGCGCAGAAAAAAGCGGAGCGCGCGCTCTCGAGAATCGGCTTGGGAGACAAGACAAAAAGTCTCCCGAGCCAGCTTTCGGGAGGAGAGCAACAAAGAGTCTCGATCGCCCGCGCGATTGCGCACGACCCCCTTATTCTCTTTGCGGACGAACCGACGGCAAATCTCGATTCCGCAAACGGACGCGTGGTGATGGATGCGTTTTCGGAAATTCATGATGAGAAACAAACGATCGTCATGGTAACCCACGAGCCGGAGTATGCGAAGCGCGCGCATCGTGTGATTACACTGAAAGACGGCCGGATCGTCAAAGACGAGCGAGGAGGGTGAAGGAGAACGGACGGTTGTATTCCTGTATTTACGTTGTGAAAAGCGGTATACTTTTTCCAGCGAACTCCAAATGTTCAAGGGTGCACGAAAATTTTTCAAAACCGCCGGTCCCGGCATCATCACCGGCGCGGCGGATGACGATTGTTCGGGAATTGCAACCTACACCCAGACGGGTGCCCAGTTCGGTTATGGGCAGCTCTGGACTGCGGTATTTCTCCTCCCCTTCATGGTCGCTATCCAGGAATCCTGTGCGCGCATAGGAGCGGTTACGGGGAAAGGAATCGCTGCAGTCATAAAGGAACACTACTCGAAAAAAGCGCTTTATACGGCGCTTCTTTTCGTTATTACTGCGAACACGATCAATATCGGCGCCGATCTCGGCGCGATGGGTGCGGCTGCCCAACTTATTATTCCGGTTAATTTCACAATTCTTACGCTTTTCTTTACGGTCGTCATTCTCCTCCTTGAGATATTTGTTTCCTATCGCGTATATTCGAGGATCCTGAAATGGCTTGCGCTTGCGCTCATTTCATACCCGATAACGCTCTTTCTTGTGAAACAACCGTGGGGAACGCTTCTCAAGGCGACGTTCATTCCTCACATTGAGTTCAGTTTCGCGTTCCTTTTCATTATCACGGGAGTCTTGGGTACGACCATTTCTCCCTACATGTTTTTCTGGCAGGCATCCGAAGAAGTCGAGGAGGAAAAGAAACGACATATGTTGCGGCACGGTATCCCGCATCTCACGAAAAAATTCATCCGTTTCCTGCGGTTGGATACCTTTATCGGGATGCTCTCTTCGGAGATCGCCACGTGGAGCATTATTGTGGTCTCCGCAACGGTCCTCAATGCGAACGGAGTGACCGATATAGGCACTGCCGCCGATGCGGCGAAAGCGCTCGAACCTTTGGTGCAAACGTTCCCGAACGCGGGACTCATCGCAAAGATGCTTTTTGCGACAGGCATCATAGGACTCGGGCTTCTTGCCGTTCCGGTACTCTCGGCATCCGCTTCATATGCCTTATCCGAGACATTAAACTGGAAAGAGGGTTTGAATCTGAAACTTAAAAAGGCACACGGCTTTTACGGCGTGATTACCATCGCCACCCTGATCGGGCTTACCATCAATTTCATCGGGATAAATCCGATTAAGGCGCTTATCTTCGCCGCGGTCTTGAACGGCGTCGCCGCGGTACCTCTCCTTTTCATCATCGCGCGCATCGCACGGAACGAAAAAATAATGGGAGCACACCGAAGCGGAATGCTCTCCACTACATTCGTATGGGCGACGTTTCTCCTCATGACCATTTCCTCAATCGCGATGTTCTTCACGATCGGCGGAAGCTAACCTCTCTTTAATATCCCGCGCGCGTTCCTCCGAACGAGGGTAAAGGACTGCGTCCTTTTTTCGCCATCGCTCGGCTGAAATGGAAGCAAACTTTCATTTCACTCCTCGCTCGCCGAAAGAAGACTTGGGCCTTGTCGGCCCGGAGCGCCCGAGCTGAGGAGGAATGCGTGCAGGAATGAAGAGAAAATTACCTTGAAGGCGTGCTCGTTGCTGTGACGGGCCTGAGCTGAATCATCTGCGCAGTGATACTCCCGTCCGAATTCGGCGTTCCCTGCACGGTAACCTGGGCTCCTGCCACAAGATCGCCTTTCGATCCCCCAACGGATTTTGTAATCTTCGTCGCGTCCGAGAAGATGACAATTCTCGAGCTCCCGTCATTCGATTTTAACGTGATGCTCGTATCACTCATCGAAAGAATCTCGCCTCCCGCAAAGCCGCCATTCCCCTGACCGGAAAAGGATTGCTGTCTTCCGTTCTGCATTCCTGCCTGCGCAGGCAGGCCTGTTCGTCCTTGAAAATTTCCTCCGACTCCGGGGCTATTCTGCAAGATCGTACTCCCTTTTCCTGCCTGCATGCCCGCGTAAAACCCGATTCCGCCCGCTACGATGACGGCGATGATTACATACAGGATTGTTTTTTTCATATCGTTTTTTTTACATCTCAATAACTAGGATCTTCGACCCCTGATCCTTTTCCAAAACAACGTTCATTCGTACCGCAATGCTTCGATCGGATTCAGTCCTGCGGCGCGCCGGGCAGGATAATACCCAAATACAATCCCGATGACCGCCGACACTCCAAAAGCAAGCAAGACGGAAGATGAGGAGATCTGGGTCGCGATTCCCGTAACCTGAGTAACCGCAAGCGAAACAAGCCACCCAAACAGCACCCCGGCGACGCCTCCCGAAAATGTGAGCATCACCGACTCGGCAAGAAATTGAATGCTAATATCTTTCTTTTTCGCTCCAATCGCTTTCCTGAGCCCGATCTCTCTCGTTCGTTCAGTCACCGTCGTAAGCATCATGTTCATAATGCCGATTCCGCCCACAAGAAGAGAAATTCCCGCGATCGCGGCAAGAAGCATGGTAAAAGTGCCGGTGATCGATGAAGCGGTTGCCACGATATCCGCCTGATTCAATACGTTGAAATCGGCGAGTTGCGGATCCGAGATGCGGTGCCGCTCAAGGAGAAGATTCGTCACCTCCTCCTGCGCTGTAGTCATGGAATTTTGATCCTGCACCTGAATACTTATCGTCGTCACATAGTCCGCGCCCGCAAGAAGTTTTTGAGCGGTCTTCAAGGGAACGAATATCATATCGTCCTGGCTTCCAAATCCGGTTCCCCCTTTGGATTTCGTAATGCCAATAATTTTAAAATCGATCCCGTTAATCTTCACCGTCTCTCCTATGGGGTTGCTTCCCTCGCCGAAAAGATCATCACGGGTTGTGGGTCCCAATACCACAACCCTGGAAAGACTCAGAACATTCTGATCGGTGATAAACGAACCTTGTTCCATCTGTATGTTCCGAACCTGCGGGTAACTTTGAACGGTTCCCACCACCTGGGTATTGGTGTTCGTTCCTCGGGCGACGACTTGATAACGCTTCGAGATTTCCGGAGCAATTGCCTGCGCCAAGGTGATCTGCTTTATGATCGCATCCGCATCTTCCTGCGTGAGCGTCTGTGCTGATCCCCTGCCGGAGCTTACCTGATACCCTGGGCCGCGCTGGGCTCCCGGCATCACGAGAAGCAGATTCGATCCGATCGATTGGATGCTGGATTCGATCGAACCTTGGGCACCCTGTCCTATCGAAACCATCGCGATTACCGAACCGATGCCAATCACGATTCCCAAGATCGTGAGTCCGGAACGCACTTTGTTCACGGTGAGCGACGAGTAGGTTTCTTCGAAGATATCTTGAATGGTCATAATGAGGTATGCATGCGTACCACGCGCTTTTTGTGATTTCGTATGTCTTCGAGAATGGATCCATCCTGGATGTGAATAATCCTGTCCGCGTGTTCCGCAACGTACAACTCGTGAGTAATAAGTACAATGGTGTGCCGATTGGTGCGATTCAGTTCCTGAAACGTTCCTAAGACCACCTCGCCCGTTTTGGTATCGAGGTTCCCCGTGGGTTCATCGGCAAGGATAAGTGCAGGGTCGTTCACAAGCGCCCGCGCGATCGCGACGCGCTGCATTTGTCCTCCGGAAAGCTGATTCGAAAGATGAAGCCAATGATCTTCTTGAAGTCCCGCAGCGATGAGGGCTTTCTCCGCTTTCGAGTTCCGTTTGGTTTTCGGAACTCCCGCATAAATAAGGGGAAGCGCAACATTCCTCAAGACCGTCGCGCGCGAAAGAAGATTGAACGATTGGAATACGAAACCGATCTTATCCCTTCTTACGTCGGCAAGTTCATCATCGGAGAGTTTCGATACGTCGTGGCCGTTTAATCGATAGGTTCCCGACGTAGGAGTATCGAGCGCGCCCAAGATGTGCATGAGGGTTGATTTTCCCGATCCTGAGGGTCCCATGATCGCGACAAACTCGCCATGTTTCACTTCAAAAGAAACATCTTTCAGCACGGGGGTTTCCACGTCCCCGTTCACGTACACCTTCGTTATGGACTCGCATATAATCATGCAATCAGCGCACACCGGGGATTCGTATGCCGCCTATCGAACTATTGTTGCTTGATTTGGAGGCCGTGGCGGCAGAGGTAACCGTCTGTGTGACTATTACATCTCCCTCGTTTAATCCCGACACAATTTCCGTCATGGTATCGTTTGAAGAACCAATCGTAACTTGCCGTTCGGACGGCGTGCCGTTCGACCCCATCACCTGCACGGTTGATATGCCCTGTTTCGTGGAGACCGCGGAGTTCGGAACAAGAAGCACATCCGGTTTCATTTGGGTAATAATAGACAAGGAGTCGCTCATACCCGATTTCACGAGCGGATTCGGGAGATCAAGCGCGACTTTGACGTTGTAACTCACGACTCCCTGTGAAACCGTACCTAGTGCATCAACCTCCGATACCTTTCCGGTAAGCGTGAGGTCGGGCAATGCATCGAAGGTAATCGTCGCCTGCTGCCCCACTTGTACGTTCACCACGTCAATCTCGTTGAAAGTCGCCTGGGCAATCTGGGTATCGCTTATGAGCGTCGCAAGCGTACCCGAGGCGGGTTGTCCCACTTTCGCCGTGATATTGGTCACCACACCCTTGAACGGCGCGCGCACGTAATCGTTATCAAGATTCTCTTTCGCGTCCGAAAGCGCGTTCCGCGCCTGCGTAACGGTAAGTTCCTGCTGCGCGATTTGAAGCTCGGTCGCGCCGGCCTCCAACTGATCCAAAGAGGCGGAAGTTTGCGCGATTGAGAGATGCGCCGTTTCTATTGCCTGTTTGTCCGCCTGAAGCGCGTTTTGAATTTGGAGAAGTGCCGAGAGATGATTATTCAAGGATGTGATATACGATTGTATGTTCGTACGATCGGCCGCGAGTTCGGGAGGGGCGGTTAAAATCGTATTCTGCTGAAATACGTTATTCACGAAATCGAGGAAATTTTTCGTGTTCCCAAGCGCCGAAGAGACCGACTTCAAGGTGGTAACCGTTTCTCCGAGAAGCGATTCGATAGTCGAGGTACTTGAATAGATACTTGAGTTTTTGAAATCCGCAGTGGTTCCGCTGTAGGCGGTAACTGCCGCCGCATAACTCGAGGCAGTGCTGTCGCGATACTGCGTGACGGTCGGAAACGAGACCCTAATCGCGTCGGTATACACGTCGATGTCCGCCTGCGTTCTGTTGATGGCGGTTCCATAGAGTATCGAGTTTAACCCGGTCATCATGCCGGGAAGATCGATAAACGTGTTCGAGATGTCGGTGTATGCGTTTGTATAGTCCGTCGTGAGATTATTCGTATTGGTCGCAAGCGATTGCTTCGCTTGTGCAAGAGAATTTTGCGCCTGCAATAAAGTCGAGGTTGCCGCAGGCGCAAGGAGTTCCTGGAGCGCGAGTGTTGCATTTTCAAGGCTTGCCTCGGCGTTCCGCACCGCCCGCTCGTCATCCGTCGGATCGAGTTTAACAAGAATGTCTCCCGCGTTGATCTTCTGGCTATTTGCAACGGGAATCGAAAGGACGGTACCGGAAATTTTCGCCTGTACGCTCACTTCGTTCAATGCAGATATCTGACCGCTTCCCGTAACGGAAATCACAAGCGTTCCTTTCTCCGCTTTCGCGGTTATGTAGCGCGTTGCCGGGGTTGCGCTCTTACTCGGGAAAAAGAGAAAATATCCCCCGAAAAGGAACACGGCGATAATCCCGGTGACGACCTTGTAGTGAAGTATAAACTTCAAAATCTTTTTCATGGTTTTGATTAACGAAACACCCTTATGAAACGAGCTTCGATCCTTCCCTCGCTATCGGGGGCGCCAATAATGA
>DAIDBF010000084.1 GCA_027310235.1 bacterium
GGTTTAAATATCACTTACAGCGGATCGCCACGGACGCTCTTCGAGGCCTTTGGCGATGCGAAAAATGAAGGTCTGCTCGCCTTATTGAAAAAAGAATACGGAGCGAAGAATGTTTTCGTTTTCCGGCTTCTCGTGAACCCCGTCGCCGCGGCAAAACGAAACGCCGGCCGGCTCATGTGTTCCATCTGCGGCTTGCCGATTCTCGCCGCTTCAAAGGCGAAAAATTGCTCTTTCTGCGGCGCGCCGGCAAAGCGGAGAATCGATGACGATCCGAAAATTTTCGCGCACCGCATCGAGGAATATGAAAAACGCACTTTTCCCATTCTCGCAAAAGCGACGAAGCAGGGTTACGCCATAAAAAAAGTAAACGGCGAACCGGCGCCTTATCGCGTCCATAACACCATAGCCGCATACCTCGAGAAGACAGCCCCGTAGTAGAAACTCGATTGTGTACTATTTTCAAATGTTCCGTTTTTCCAACGATTTCCAAAATGAATTCCTAAAAAAGGTAAAGGGTTTTATGTCGAATGAATAATTATCGAGTTTTCACTACGGGGTCAAAATAATGATATCACTTAAAAGCGAGAAGGATATCGGATTGCTCCGCGATTCGGGAAGAATCCTCGTTAAGATCCTCCTCGCGCTCAAGGAAAAATCGATTGTCGGCGCCAATCTTCTCGAACTCGAGACGACGGCGCGGGACATGCTCCGCGAAGCGGGTGCAATCTCTGCGTTTTTGAACTATAAGCCCGACGGCGCTTCGCAGCCGTATCCTGCGGTGCTTTGCACTTCTTTGAACGAGCAGGTGGTACACGGGATACCGTTTGATTATTCGCTGAAGAGCGGTGACATACTCAAAATCGATTTCGGCGTCGTCTACAAGGAACGGATAACGGATGCGGCGATTACCATCCCGATCGGTAGTGTGACGAATGGGGCGAAAGAACTCATTAGGACGACCGAGGAGGCGCTTCAGAAAGGAATTGCCGCCGCAAAGACGAAGAATGCGCGCTTGGGCGACATCGGATGGGCGATAGAACAGGAGATTGAGGAACAGGGGTTTTCGGTCGTCGACGGACTCACCGGACACGGTGTCGGTTTCAAACTCCACGAAGATCCGAATGTGTATAACTACGGACAGAAAGGAGAGGGGATGATATTAAAAGAAGGACTCGTGATCGCGATAGAACCGATGGTAAGCGCCGGATCTTCACAGACAATTCAAAGAGAAGACGGGAGCTATCAGACGAAAGATGGCGCTTTAAGCGCCCACTTCGAAAAAACAATCGCCATCACGAAAGGCGGCGTAGAGATACTTACCGCATTCTAGTCGTTCATTAACATCGTTTCACTCCTGCGCCGCCTTCCTCTAAACGAGGGTAAGACTTGGCCAAGCGGCCCGGAGCGCCCGAGCTGAAGAGGAAGGCGACGCAGGATATTTTATTCCCCCTCATCTCCACCCTTATCTCCGTCCCCATCACCATCCTCACCGTCCTTATTCTCCGGCTTCATCCAACTCGCAAAGTCGCACTCCGGATACCGGTTGCATCCGTAAAAGAATCTTCCTCGTTTCGTTCTTCTTCGAATCACTCTTCCCGTACCGCACTTGGGACAAGGCCCCAGATCGTTCGATCCTGTGGGGGCCAGTGATTTTGTATTCTTACACTCGGGAAAGCCCGTACAGGCCAAAAATCGCCCAAAACGGCCTGTTTTAATGACCATCGGTTTCCCGCACTTATCACATACCTCGTTCGTGGACTCCTGAGGAGCCAGCTCCTCCTTCTGGACGCTTTCGTACTTCTTGTCGAGGTTCCTTTTGAAGGGCTCGTAAAATTCGCGTATGATCTTTTTCCATTCCTTGGTTCCTTCGGCGACCTCATCGAGCTCCTCTTCCATATGCGCGGTAAATCCAAGATCGACAATCTCGGGAAAGTGTTCCGTAAGCACTTTGTTTACCAGAAGCCCTATCTCCGTCGGTTCGAACCGCCGTTCGGGATTTTTTTGCACGTAATTCCTGCTTTGAATGACCGAGATGATGGGAGCATAAGTTGAAGGTCTTCCAATCCCATTCGCTTCAAGCGTCTTGATCAAACTCGCTTCGTTATAGCGCGCGGGGGATTCGGTAAAATGCTGTTCCGGTTTTACCTCGGAAAGTCCCAATACTTCTCCTTTTTGTAACGCGGGAAGAAGCTTCTCTTCGAAGGTCTGGTGCCATACTTTCAAAAACCCGTCGAAACGCATTGTGGCGCCGTTTGCTTTCAAGGTAAACGTTTCGTCCTTTCCGCACCTCGCCTCGACGAGGACGCTCGTAAGCGCGAAGATCGCCGGAGGAAGCTGGGAAGCCATAAATCTTCGCCAGATCAAGTCGTACAGTTTCTTTTCTTTCGGATCTTCGAGCGCAATGGAGGCAGGATCAAGAAGCGGATTCGTGGGACGGATGGCCTCGTGCGCTTCCTGCGCGAGGCGGGATTTTGTTTTGAATACCCTGGGACTCGGCAAAAGATACTCCTTTCCGAAGTTTGCTTCGATGTACTTCTGCGCGGCATGAAGCGACTCTAGAGAGAGATTCACCGAGTCGGTGCGCATATAGGTGATGAGGCCGTTTTCGTAAAGCCGCTGCGCGAACATCATCGTCTGCTTCGCGCTCATATGAAGGCGGCGGTTCGCTTCCTGCTGGAGCGTACTCGTGATAAAAGGCGGGAGAGAGTTGCGTTTCATCTCTTTTTCCTCGACTGCCGCTACCGAATACTCCGCCCGCTTCAGTTTTTCCGCGATTGCGGATGCGTTGATGGTATCCCGAATCGTGAACTTCTGAACCGCTTCGCCCGCGATCTGAAAAAGAGACGCCTCGAATGTTTTTTCTTTTGCATTATCCGGGAAAAGCATCGCGTGGATTGTCCAGTACTCTTCTGGTTTGAAGTTTCTGATCTCCTCTTCCCGCTCCACAATGAGACGCAAGGCGACCGATTGCACCCGGCCAGCGGAGAGCCCTCGTATGATCTTCTTCCAGAGGAAAGGGGAGAGCTCGTAGCCCACGAGGCGATCAAGCACCCTTCGTGCCTGCTGAGCGTCCACGAGATGCAGATTAAGCGTTCTCGGATGCTGGAGCGCCTCATGAATCGCCGACTCGGTGATCTCGTGGAACACAATGCGATCGGCGGGTCCCTGAAGGCCGAGCGCCTGGATAAGATGCCATGCGATCGCTTCTCCTTCACGGTCCTCGTCGGTTGCGAGTATGACTTGATCCGCCTTGGCCGCGAGTTTCTTCAGTGCGGTGACATTCTTCCTCGCTTTCACGGGAATAATGTAGTGCGGTTCGAAATTGTGCTCCGTGTCGATGCCGAGTTTACTTTTCGGCAAGTCCCTGATATGTCCGTAGGAGGATTCCACGCGGAAGTCGTCTCCTAAGAACTTGCCTATGGTTTTCGCTTTTGTGGGGCTTTCGACAATGACAAGCTTCGTATGTTTCATGATTTCGTTATGAAAAACAATCCGTGCGTCTCTTCGATCTTCCCCTCTAATATAAGAAGGGAGAGCTCTTGACTCACTCGTTGTGTCTCAAGATGGGTTATTTCTGAAATATTGTCAACCGTAAGGGGCGAAGAGGCCTCTTGAAGCGCAGAAAAGACGGGAGATTCTTCCTCATTCATTTCTTGCCCGGGTTCATCTTCCGGAACGGCAAGTATGCCTTGATAGGTCTCTAGCGCCTCTTCGAGATCGTGGGCGATGTCTTGCGCGTTCGTCACAAGCCGCGCGCCTTCGCGGACAAGCATGTGCGAACCCTGATAATTCCTGTGGCGCACGGGACCCGGCACGACAAAAACTTCGCGTCCCTGCTCAAGCGCGAAACGCGCCGTCGCAAGCGAGCCCGATTTCATAGGCGCCTCGACGACGATAGTCGCAATACTCATGCCGCTTATGATCCTGTTCCGTTCGAGGAACTGATGCCGCAAAGGAGGAACGCCTTCCGGGTATTCGGATACGATTGCGCCTCCTTGGGCGATAATCGACTCCGCGAGGTGTTCGTGGAGAAGGGGATAAACGATATCAAGGCCGTTCGCCAAGACCGCAATCGTCTTGCCGCCTCCCTGGAGTGCGCCTTCATGCGCCGCACCGTCGATGCCGATCGCAAGGCCGCTTATGATGGTAATGCCCGCTCTCGCGAGATCATAGGCGATCTGCTTTGCGATGAGTTTCCCGTCGGGCGTCGCTTTTCTGGTGCCCACAATCGCAACGCATACGCATGTCGAAAGAAACGGCCCTCGCGCGAAAAGCGTCGCGGGAGGATTCGGTATTTCACGAAGCAACCTCGGATACCCCTCCTCTGAATACGAAACATGATGAATCGGAGGAAGCTGCATGAAAGTACTTTTTACGTTGTGGGCGCACCAGGGATCGAACCTGGGACCTCCAAATTACGTGCCCCGCACTAAACAACGATATTATTTGTTATGTGTTATATGGTGGGCATGGAAGGAATCGAACCTTCGACCTCGTTCTTATCAGGAACGCGTTCTACCACTGAACTACATGCCCTTACTATCGTTGTTTTAGTGCGGGGTCAGGCGGCGTTCTTCCCGAGCGAAATCTACATTAAAGTTAACATAAGGATTCGCCCGTTGAAAGCAAAATTGTTTGCTTTCAACCCACCGAACTACGCGCCCAAATCTTCAATAACTAATCACTCTTCCCCTCTTAAGCTAGGTTTATCTGGAAGGTCTTGAAAAGGAGGTTCAGTAAGCAGAAAAAAGTGGGTAGGACTTGGCCAAGCGGCCCGGAGCGCACACTTTTTTCTGCTTACTGAACCTTTATACTATCACTTCAGGATAGATTCTGGCTACCCCTTTACGATTTTGAGTGTAAGTGAATTCTAATTCCGAATCAAGTTTAACTTCTCGAACTCCTGAACGTTGAACTGAACATGCGCCGGCGTGACGTTCGGTGCCTCAAGCGCGCTGTTCAAACTCGATCCCAAAAATACGATGCTGAAAATTACGAATGCGCCCGTGGCGATCACCATCACCGAGGCGAGCGCGATGAAGAGCAGGTTCTTAGAAAGTAAACGGATTGTCCTTGTCCTGTCGCGCATGGTGCTAGCGGTAATATACCCGTCCTTTAAGTGTCATGGTAAATCCCTTTTCGTCGCTCCTTAGGGAAAGATTATTGATAGTATTCAGGTACTTGAAGGTTTCCATCGTCTTGAGGAACGAGAGTGACGTCCTGGCGTCGGTCCCTCCGAGGACGAGCGAGAATCCGATCGATCCCAGGGAATCCTTCGTTGCTTCCGTCTCGCCCGCGAATGAGAATGCGTATGTCATCTGGTACTGATTCGCGAGCGTTTGAAGCGACTGGTTCAAGTTAATGAGATCGTCATAAGAGGGGATGGCGCTCTCGAGAATATTCAGATAGTTCTTTGCCTTGGAGTTGTACTGCGTCTCGAGTATCGCCTCGTTATATACTCTCGAGGTTTGATCCGCGAGTACCCGTCTCGCTTGGGTTATTCTCAAGAGATAATCGTTGATATTACCCTTAAAGAAAAAAATGCCCATGAGAAGCGCGATCACAAGAAAGAGGGCGATCCCAAGATCAAGCCAAAGACGTTTTTTGAAATCGGTCATAGCTCTCTTCCTATTATAGCGTACTCGGCTTGAACCCGCACCCGTCTCATCGTACACTATACGAAGTTCCCGAAGAGGACCGATGGGGCCGACGATTCGATGAAATTGAATGTCGGCCTCCCGACCTCCGATAAAATCGGAGCGTCGGGACTTAGCCCGATAAAATACAAGGGGCCAGTAGTTCAGTGGTAGAACGCTACTTTTGCAAAGTAGAGGTCAGGGGTCCAATTCCCCTCTGGTCCACAATTCCGAATCTCTTAACGCGGCCGCGCCTCTGGCGCGGTTTTGCGTGCGCAAATCGTATAGATAATCAAACGGATTTTTCGGAGCGAGGGTGAGGAGAGAATTATGGATTTGGGGGTTCGAGCCGATATTTCGGAGGAAATTACGCATCTCGGCGTAATTGTCTCCGGCGGCCAGGTTTTGCGCGGCATTTCCGGTCAGAATCCAGTTTCTCGTGAGTTCGAGCCAACGGTCGCCCGTCCGCGTGAGCGCGGACAGTTTTCCCTGCAAATCCGCCTTCCGCGCCATCAGGGCGTTCTTCCGCTCCTTGAACTCCTGCGGCTCCACCGAGCCGTCAAGCATGGCGTCGGTCAGGCGGTCGAGCTTGGCGAGAACTCCGGCTAATTCCTTGTTCAGTCCTTGCGCGACGAGGTCGGACGAGTGGCGGGCCTCCCTCTCCCATTCATCCACCTTCGCGAGATACTTCTCGCGCCACTCGTCGGATAGGGAAAGGTTTTGAACGGCCCGCCGTATCTGAGTCGCGAGCTCGTCCTCCCGCAAGAATTGGTGCTGGCCGCAAACCTGGGTGCGGCTTTTCTTGGTGCAGCGGTAGTAGACATATTGGCGGCCGCTCCGTTTCACCTTGCGCTCGGCGGTGATCGCATAGCCGCACTCACCGCAGCGGGCGAAACCGAGGAATTGGAATGGCTTAGTATCTCGATTCTTACGGGGTTTGCCGTTCTCCCGCATCGCTTCTTGGATGCGGTCGAAGACTTTTTTAGAGATCATCGGCTGATGAGTTCCCTCGTATAACTCGCCGCGATACAGGAAGTGGCCGTAATAGAAGGGGTTGGAGAGAATGTGCCCGATACTGGACAAGGTTAGCGGCTTGCCGTTCCTGCCGGTCAAGCCCAGAGAAAACATCTTGCGCTGGAGGAGGGTGAGCGTGTAGTTGCCGGTCGCAAACGCTTCCAGACATTCTTTGACCTTCGGGAAGGTGTCTTTATCCGGCTCGATGGTGCGCAGCCTCGGCTCGTTATAGTATCCGCGGGCTGCTTTGCCGGAGAAAACACCGTTCCGTATCTTCTGCCGGATGCCGCGCAAAATATTCTCGCGGAGGTTGTCGGTGTAATACTTGGCCTGGCCAAAAGCAACAGAGAGCATGAACTTGCCCTGCGGCGTGGGCTCGAACCAGAAGGTCGGGAACTTGAGCGATTGTATCTTCCCCGTATCCACGAGATATATGATCCGCCCGCCGTCTATGGAATTCCTGGCTAACCTGTCGGGATGCCAGGCCAGGATGCCGGAAGCGGCACCCTTTTCTATCTGTGCGATCATCTCGTTGAACACGGGACGGCCCGGCTCCTTCGCGCTCTGGCTTTCGGTATATTCGCGGAGGATGTGGATGTCGTTCTGCTCCGCAAATGTGCGCAGTTCGGAAAGCTGCGCCGCGATGGACAATATCTGCCGTTCCTCTTCTTCGGAGGATTTGCGGGCGTAGAGGAGGTAATTAAACATCGTAGTTTTTATAGAGTTATCACTCCATATAGAGTAATACTACCACGCTTGATATGATATTTGCAATGCCCATAGACATAGCAAAAAAATTCGGCCAAAGAGTGCGGAAAGTGCGGCTATCTAAAGGGTTGTCGCAAGGGAAGCTCGCTAAAAAGCTGGATGTTGACCCCTCCTATATTAGTCAAATCGAGCGAGGCCTGGGGAATATGTCCCTAAAGAAAATGAGCGGCCTTGCCGAAGCGCTGGGTGTATCAATCGAAAAATTAGTAAAGTGATTCCATAAAATTCATATGGCGAAGTTAATAATTTTAGTGGGCCTTCCGGGTTCCGGTAAGTCGCACTATCTAGGCCGACTTATCGAGGGCAAGGTGGTTACATCTGATGAATGTGTTTATGATGATTACCACGCGGAGGCTATCGGCAACTCTCCCGAACCGGAAAACAGTAGGCATTATTCGGCGTTAGTCGATAAATTAAATAGCGGGAACGATTGTGTCGCGGCGGACATAGCTTTCTGCGACGATGAAAAGCTGACCAAGTTTAAGACATTAATCTACAAAAAAGTTAAAGATTTAGAAATAGAAACTGTATATTTCGAGAATAAGCCAGAAACTTGTAAGAGGAATGTGGGCAAGGATAAATCCAGGTCAGTTGATTCGAGGATAAAAGATATAGACAGGTTTACTAAAATATATAAGCCACCAAAAACTATCCGCGTTAATGACTGGTCAGGTCAATAATTACAATCCACATATTGATCTGCGTTATATACGCAGCATCGCCCACGCTGATTATGTTGGCGCTCGCATACTTTGGAATCTCGGCGTTTTTATGCCGTCGTTACAACTCGCTCAAGAGAGTATGGAAAAGTATTTGAAGGTTCTTTGGGCGCAGGACAAATCCTTTCAAGGTCAAGACGACCTGGAGAACAAACTTCGAAAATTTGGGCATAATTTGGGAAAAGTATTTGAGGCGCTGAAGCCGGGGCACCAGCAACAATTAAAGAAAAAATTAAAAGGGCGAGTGCTAACACTATATCTACTGGAGGGCTTGCGCTACGGGACGAAGACTCCGGCTGTTGGTTTCAGCGACCACGAATTCAGATCGGCGGAGCTATTTATTTTAGAGCTACGGCGCATGCTCGGCGAGGAAGCCGGGAAAACCATCCTTGCCGATCTTTCTAAAGGAGCGTGGGATATTGGTTACCCCAAGAACATTGAGCGCGACCAGATTTTAAAAAGAACACTAAGTTTAAGACTCTACAACCCAACCAAGAAAATACGCAGAGAGGCACTGCGAAATTTTAAGAGATATATTGCTAGGGTGGAAGGTGTCATAGATTAGAATTCTCGAAGGGAGTTGCCGATCACCACATCGGCAAGATAAAAAGTTCATAACACGCGCACGGGCAGGGCGGGGCAAGTGTTATACCTTAACTTCTCGAACCCCCAAATCCATAATTCTCTCCTCACCCTCGCTCCGAAAAATCCGTTTGATTATCTATACGATTTGCGCACGCAAAACCGCGCCAGAGGCGCGGCCGCGTTAAGAGATTCGGAATTGTGGCGGGTTCTGGAGAAAGTTCGGACTTATTTTACCCAAAACCCCTGACCTTGGACAGAGCAAAAGGGGTCGTTCGGGTAGTCGTTCCGGAACGACTACCCTCTACCCCC
>DAIDBF010000035.1 GCA_027310235.1 bacterium
GCCAATAATGATTACCTGATCTCCGACCTTGAGATCCGGGAAGCGGAGTATGCCATTATTATCTCGTATCATCGTCGAGGGCGAAAGTGTGATCGTTTTTTCTATCCCATCCCGGTCGACAATCACCAGATCAGACGGGGTCATCTGGACAATCGAACCTGCCGTCCCGTGGGCACTCATCATCGAGGAAGGTTCCGGAGGAAGCAGCATCATACGAAGAGGAAGTTCGCCGAAGTTTCGGCTGTAACCTCGCCGCCAATCGTATGAAAACGCTGCCTTTCGATATCCCACCGAGACCCCTACCGAGAATGAGAGGAGCGCGACAATGCACAGTCCGAGAACGGCAAAAATCCACCGCGCCGCGTTCGACCGGAACAATCGATTAAAATCCATGGAAGTGAATATGAGTACGTTTTACGAGCGAAAGCATTTTTGACAGATACCGAACCGCATAACGCGCCGAGATTAGCAGCAGAAGAAACGCCATCAACATACCCGCAAGAGAGACGGCGGGCATCGATTCGAGTATAAACAAACCGAAATCACGCCAGTTCGCAAGTATCGCCTGTGGATCCGAAAACACAAGCGAAAGTACGCGAAGCAACTCGGATCTCACGAGTACGCTTTGAAGGAGAAAACAGGATCCTATGAAGGTAAGGACCGAAATCCCGAATGCACACGAAGAAAAGATCGCTCTCCGGCGCAATGCCGAGAGTTTTTCCTCCGATCTGATACGATCGGTGATACGCATGAGAAGTCGACCTTCCACTCCTTTACGGCTCATACCTATTACTACGGATAGGGGGCCGCACTTGGTGCAAGCCCAGCAAACCCAGAAGTTATCCCCAATATTATCGAGGCCCGGCCTCGATAATATTGGGGATAACCCTATTGAGGTCCGGCATCGATAGATTGAGCTAATCGCGAGGGAGTTCGGAGAGTTTTTCCTTCAGAAATCGGATTCCTCTCCGATAGCGGCTCTTTACGGTATTCAGTGGTTCCTTCAAGATTGCCGCGATTTCTTTGAAGGTGAGCTCTTCATCATGATGCATTACAACCACCTTGGAGTGGCGTTTCGGAAGCTCGGAGATCACATGCCTCGCTTTGAAAATCGCATCTTTCGCATCAAGAGAATCTTCGAGAGATGGATGGTTATGCGGCGTGGGAAAATGCAACTCTCCTTCTTCGTTTTCGAAAAAGGAAAACGGCACCGCTTCTTTTCTCCGCAGCCAATCGAGTGCCGTGTTCTTCGCAATCGCGAAAATCCACGGTTTGAACGACCGGG
This sequence comes from bacterium, assembly GCA_027310235.1. Classification (GTDB taxonomy): domain Bacteria; phylum Patescibacteriota; class Minisyncoccia; order UBA6257; family GWB1-50-10; genus JAKAHD01. The sequence continues at coordinate 1,286 of DAIDBF010000035.1, forward strand.
TCGTATCGAACTTCCCGATATTCCTCCACACCTTCACGAATACTTCCTGAGTGATGTCCGCTACCCGATCGGGATCCCCGCTATACTGTCTCGAAAAGGCGTGAATCGAGGAAAGGTAGCGGCGTATCAATTGATCGAGTGCCGTCTTCTCTCCCTTCCGATACCGTTCCACGAGTGTTTCATCCGTTGCCTGTTTTTGCATGCGTCCGCGATTCATATTATTTGCTTTTTGATTGTATATGCTTCAAGAACCAGTATACAAGGAGGAACAACAGGATTGCGACAAGGCAGTAGCTTACAATCCTCGCATAGGGAGTGACTTGATGCCAGTCGTTTCCCAATATCTGTCCTCCCCACGCGAGAAGAAGCGACCAAAAGAATGACCCAACGAAACACGTCACGGTGAATACCCAGAAGTTCGCCTTGGCGATTCCTGCGGGAATGGAAATATAAGTACGGACGACCGGCACCATTCTCCCGATAAGAAGCGAGGAGATGCCGTGCTCGTTGAAGAACTTATCCGCGGCAGCCAGGCTTCTGCGCGAAATAAAAATGTATTTCCCGTACTTCTCGACAAGCGGACGTCCTCCGTACCGCGCGATTGCGTACACGATCACGGAACCGACTACCGATCCTATCGCGCCTGCGAGCGCGACCCCAAAAAGAGAAAACCTCCCGGTAAAGACGAGGTATCCCGCAAAGGGCATGATGGCCTCCGAAGGAAGCGGGGTTGCCGCGGACTCGATCGTCATAAGGACCGCGATCCCCGCATATCCGAGAGTGCCCATTGTGTTGCTTATAAGAGAAAGAATTCCGGAGACGAGAGAAAAAATCATATTTCTTTACTTTACCCTCATTTTCCTAGCAATGCGAGAGAGGGTAAAAATATGAGAGCCCGCTTCTTTAATTTGAAGACGGGCTCTAAACCATCCTTTTGCTCCGTTGCTCATACTTATACATAAGCATGAGAAGAACGGAAACCAGAATTATGGCTCTCACTGAGTAACCAACAGAAAGCAGATTTCCGCTCTCTATCGCCGGATAGAGGGAGAGAGAACCATTCACTAAGGAACAGATCCAAATGGAAAATGGTTCGGTGTTTCTCCCTGCGTTCCTGATTTTTTGTATTGTAGGGAAGTATCCTACGATAAGGATGGTTTGCGCGATGACACTCGTCCAGAAAGAGTTCATCGTTAAAAACCAGAATAACGCAATCGCGTATGACACAAGGAGACAACCCCTCTCGAAAGAACTGAACGCAACCTTCCCTTTCGCCCTTACTACAATCACGATACTCACCGAAGCGCACATGATAACGTCTGCAAGGCCGTAAAAAACAGCTTCCAAATTTATTGGCCGCTGAATCAGGAGACTTGCCGCATTCAGTGCTACCGCCAATGTGAAGATAAACCACATGGCGAGAGAAGGATCTGCCTTCTCTACTTCTTTCTTTATGATTTTCGAATACCTGTAGGTATTCACTAAAGAAAGAAGAAAGATCAAGACAATTACTGAGGTTTTCAATCTTACCTCCTTTTAAATGATCAAGAAATAATGAAAATAAATTAGCACTTTTTTGTGCTAATGTCAATAAAACAAAAGAGATTCAATTTTTTAAAACCGAATCTCTACCTAACTTCCACAATTCACCAACAAAGCGAGTTGGTTTAAAGAGTTCGCGCTCATTCCTCCGAACGAGGGTAAGACTTGGCCAAGCGGCCCGGAGCGCCCGAGCTGAGGAGGAACGAGCGCGAATAAAACAAATCGCGCCAATCCTCTACTGCCACACCACCTTCACAGGAACAATGTCCTCGGATTGCACCTTCCAGTTTGCCCCATCGCGTACTACGATCGCTTTCTTTGCGGTCCAAAGCGGATTGTTGTTATCAATATCTCCCATAATCATCACCTGCTTTTCTCCCGTACTCCCGGTACATCCATAAAATCCCGCCTCGTTGTTTACAAAAGGACGAGTACCGGTAAAGGGGGTACAGTATGTTCCATCTCCCAGCATGAATGACCACGCCCAGTTCGAAGGAGTCTCACCGGGAGGCACTTCCGGTACGGGAAGCGGCTTTGCGAGCTTTAATACAAATCCTTGGGTTCCTTGAGCGGGATTCACTCCGCAAAGCATCTCGTCAACGCCGGTGATCGTGAAACACGGATCTTGGATTTCATTTCCGATCGTGCAGCGGAATGCATCGGCACGGTACGGCGCCGCAATTGAACTCGTCCAGCATGACCCTTCTTGTGTTTCCGTCGGGAGAATCTCCGGCGGGACAAACCGCATCACTTGCG
>DAIDBF010000038.1 GCA_027310235.1 bacterium
GCTCTATACCGTGTACTCACCTCCGGAGCATAAGGATAAAACAGTGCATCCCACAAAGACCGACGCGATGAAGGACGAAGGAGATCATTTCGACGGAGTAACGACCGAATAGATTTACTTAATGCATCAGAAAAAAATTGAGACCGAGGTGCTCATTGCTTCTGACATACACCTCGGTTCAGCGGTCTCGCGTTCAGAAGAGTTCCTCGAGTTCTTGAAGCAATCTTCTTTCAAGAAGCTTATTTTGAATGGAGATATTTTCGATGACTTGAACATCAAACATTTCCGGACTCAAGATTGGAATCTGCTTGCATATCTTCGCGAGTTGCCTCGCGTCTCGGGTAAGGAGGTGATATGGATTGTGGGAGATCACGAAGGAGATACTAAGAACTTCTCGCTTCTCATCGGCATTCCGGTTCAGAGCGAGTATTTCTTCGATGTTGCGGGGAAACGTTGCCTCGCAATGCACGGTGATCAGTTCGATCGGCTCATGAAGGACACGCATGTCATGCGTTTCCTTGGATACGTCGCGGGCGCGGTGTACCATTTTTTCCAAAGAATCGACATGGAAGAACAGCGGGTGAGCCGGTGGATAAAACGCACCAGTAAGTGGTTTTTAAGGGTATCACAGGGAGTAGCACGTGGCGCAATCGCTTACGCGAAAAAACAGAACGTCCGATATGTGTTCTGTGGCCATACTCACTGGAAATATTCTGTACACAGCGACCCGGTGTTCTACTGGAATAGCGGATGTTGGGCTGATATTCCTTCCAACTATATTACGATTGATTCCTCGGGATCGGTGGAGATAGGCGATTACTGAAAATGTCGTGAGGCATTACACCTCTTTCGCTTTCTTTCCTTCTTCCTGAATCTTCGTAAGTTTCAGTTTGTCGTTTTCTATTCTCGCTTCGAGAAGTTTTATTCTTTTGTTTTCCTTGAGCGTATACACTCCCGGATCAGGGTTCAAAGCCCGTATCATACGATCAATTGTTTTAGCTTTTACTCCTCTCTGTTCCTCAGCTTCTTTCAAATCGCTCCAATTCACGAGGCCGTTTTCCGTCTGAAACTTTTTCGTGAATGTTGCCTCGGTATGATTTTGTTCCCGGGGGATGATGCGCCCCGCAAGATACTCGGGAACCGTTTTAAAAAGCAGATCGGCGCTCAAGTTCGCGAGCTTCTCGATGAGCGAGGTATAGGTATCATCGCTTGAAATCGGCAATGCGGAACTCGAAAGCATCTTTCCATGGTCTACTTTTTCATCCATGAGAAGAAGCGTAATGCCCGTTGTCGTGTCTCCGTTTAAGAGCGCGGTCTGGATCGGAGTTGCACCGCGGTATTTGGGGAGGAGTGAACCGTGCACCACGATAATTCCCTTGGGGAAGAGATCAATAATTTCCCTCGGGATTATTTTTCCGTAAGAAGCGAGGATAGCAAAATCGGGCTTTCCGATCTCGGACTTCAAATTCAAAAGGGTCTCCGGTTGCAATAAGGGAATATGATGTCGTTCCGCCACTACTTTTGCGGGAGGAGGAGTGAGGACGTGTTTCCTTCCCGTAGGTCTGTTGGGGTTCGTGACCACAAGCGACGGAGGCATTCCTCCTTCGATAAGTTTTTCTAAGACGATCTCCGCAAAACGCGGAGTACCGAAGAACGCATAGTTCATTGTCCGTTGTTTGCCTTTTCCACGTCGTGCAGTATCTTCGTCTTGTCCACGAAAAGTTTTCCGTTCAGATGATCCACTTCATGTTGGAATACTCTTGCAAGAAGCCCCCACGCGTTGATCTTGAGTTTTTTACCCCGCATATCGAAACCCGTGAGCGTGACGCGATAGTGCCGTTCGACCGGGCCGAACTTCAGAGGAACGCTCAAACATCCTTCATCGATCGTTTCGGACTCCTTCGATTGCTTGATAATTTCCGGATTGAAGATCGCATAGAACTTCACTTGGCCCTGACTGTCCGGCACTTGCGCCACGAACATGCGATAGGTGAGTCCTATCTGGTTTGCGCTAAGTCCCACGCCATCTGCGCTCTTCATCGTCTCGCGCATCGATTTCACGAGCGTTTGTACTTCCTTGAAGGGATGCGCGGTAAAATTGAAAGGAACCGTTTTTCCTCTCAGGAACGTTTCTTCTTTTTTATCGGTGATGAGAAGGATCGGTTGTTCCATCGAAAAGCATTTTCATGAAGTACGCACCTTTGTTTCTCACATTCTTTTTCTCCGCGATGTCTCTCGCAAGCCGGATGAGTTTTTCCTCGTCGTGTGCTTTCGCCAGTTTGATATAGAGCGCCTTGTGGGCGTTATCGTTCAGTATTTCTGCGAGCATCAGCCCCGTCATCTGGTATTTTTTATACACGTGGCTTTTTTTTGAGCGCTCACGTACGGTATCCAGGTAATGTTCATCAAGCGCCATATTCGTATTGTATGGTATTATGAAATCCATGGAAAGGCGCCTCTTCATCGCGATTCCGATTCCGGAAGCGCCGAAGCGCCAATTTATCGAGGCCCGGCCTCGATAAATTGGCTCTTTTTGCTTTTTCGGAATTTTTCCTCTTTAATGAAGTGATGAAAAATAATAATAAGAAAAGAATTTCACTCATACTGCTCGCGGTACTTGTCGCGATCGGTATTTTCTACGGCGGATTTCAACTGGGCTATTCGAAGAAAGCGAACGCGGAACCCGCTTTGCCTCAACTTGAACAGGGGATTCTCGGGAACGTCGATTTCTCACTCTTCGGAGATGCAATAACAATGTTGAAAGGGAATTACTACGGCATCAAAGAGGTACGTGATCAGGATATCTTGTACGGCGCGATCAAGGGTGCAGTACAATCGACCGGTGATCCGTATACGGTGTTCTTCCCGCCGAGCGATGCCAAAAAATTCGAAGAGGACTTGAGCGGCAATTTCGGAGGTATCGGCGCCGAGCTCGGCATGCAGGACGGACAGCTTGCGATCATAGCCCCCATAAAAGGCAATCCTGCGGAGAAATCGGGGCTTAAGGCAGGGGACAAGATATTGAAGATTGATGACACGGTTGCGAGCGATCTTACGGTGGACGAAGCGGTGAAACTGATACGCGGTCCCGTGGATACGAAAGTAAAGCTTCTTATCATCCGCGACGGATGGAAGGAAACAAAAGAGATCGAGGTGGTACGCGCAACGATTTCCGTGCCGACCTTGGATTGGAAGATGGTCGATGGAGACATCGCGTATATCCAGCTCTACAACTTCAACGGGAATGCTCCCTCAGCTTTCTATGAGGCGGCGCTTTCGGCGCTTATTCAGGGTGCGAAAGGAGTAGTGCTCGATCTTCGGAATGATCCGGGAGGATATCTCGAGGTTGCGCACGACATCGCGGGATGGTTTTTGAAGCGGGGAGATGTAGTGGTGCGCGAGAAACTCAGATCGGGAGAAGAAGGTGATCCTCTTCGCGCGAACGGCAATCAGGCATTTTTGAATTTACCGGTCGTAGTGCTTGTGGACGGCGGTTCCGCATCCGCATCGGAGATTCTCGCAGGCGCGCTTCAGGATCAGCGCGGCATCAAACTCGTGGGAGAAAAAACGTTCGGGAAGGGGAGTGTGCAAGAAATGGAATATCTGAAGGACGGATCGTCGATGAAGATTTCGATCGCGGAGTGGCTCACTCCGAAGGGACGCCAGATTAATAAGAAGGGACTCAATCCGGATGTGGAAGTGAAACTTACGGAAGATGATGCGAAAGACGGAAAGGATCTCCAGTACGACAAGGCAATGGAGATCATAAAGGGAGAAATAGGAAAATAGAATGCAAGTCATTTTGTTACAGGATATTCGCGGAATAGGGAAAAAGTTCGAGGTGAAAGAGGTCTCGGACGGTTATGCGCGTAATCTCTTGATTCCGAAGAAGTGTGCGATGCTCGCCACAAAAGACGCACTCGCAAAACTCGAGGCACAGAAGAGAACATCCGCCGCGGAACACGAGGCGCTCGTCGCGACACTCCGCGAGGAAGCGAAAAAAATCCAGGGGAAAACATACTACTTTACCGTGAAAACGGGTGAACATGAATCGGTATTCGGCTCGGTAAGTAAAAAGGATATCGAAGAAAAGCTAAAAGAAGGGAAGACCGAGCACGCGAAGCCGGAACTCGAAAAATCCATCAAGACGCTCGGGACGCATCCCGTCACGATCAATTTCGGAGAGGGGATCAAGACGGAAGTGAAC
>DAIDBF010000070.1 GCA_027310235.1 bacterium
CATGAGGGTACTCCGGTTCCAGACTCCGCAGGAAGCGCTTATGACACATCGCCTACGGATACAAAACAAAAAACACCGCCATTACGGGGTGTCCTAATTGAGGGGGTCGAGTGCCGTTAATCTTCAGGTATCACCATAGCACATACAAAGAAAAAAGTCAACACATTCGGGTAATGTAGGGAAAATGAGGGCTTTGTCCCCCCTAACGACGGTTCAATATTAGGAGGCCGGACCTCCTAACGGAGGTACGGCCTCCAACGGGTTCCACTTACCCCAGTTTCTTTGCGAGATAACTCCTGAGTTCCTTGATAGAAACGCGATCTTGCTTCATCGAATCGCGGTCGCGGACGGTGATATCTCCTTTCTCCAAACTCTCGAAATCCACGGTAATGCAGAACGGGGTTCCGACCTCATCCTGTGCGCGATAGCGCTTGCCGATATTGCCGCGATCGTCCCATGTCACCATTAATTCTCTTTTCAAATCGTCGTGAATCGTCTTTGCGAGCTTCACGAGATCAGGTTTGTTCGCGAGAAGCGGGAAGACCGCCGCCTTGTAGGGCGCGAGCTTCGAATGAAGTTTCAATACAACCCGCTCATCCCCTCCTTCGAGCTTTTCCTCTTCGTAGGCGTCGATAAGGAAAAAGAGGGTTGCCCTATCCACGCCGCCCGAGGTCTCGATGATGTACGGGAGATACCGTTCTTTCGTTTCTTCGTCGAAGTAGGTCATGTCTTCCTTCGAGAACTCCTGATGGCGTTTTACGTCCCAATCGCCGCGATGATGGACTCCTTCCATCTCTTTCCATACGTTGTCCACCCGATATTCGATGTCGAACGCGGCGCGCGCATAGTGCGCGAGCTCGTCCTTCGCATGTTCCTTGAAATGAAGATTCTCTTTCTTGATGCCAAGCGAGTGATACCAATTCATCCGTTCTTGCTTCCAATACTCGAACCATTTCATCGACTCGTCCATATCGGGCTTCACATAGAATTGCAGTTCCATCTGTTCGAATTCGCGCGATCGGAAGGTGAACCCTCCCGGCGTAATCTCGTTTCGGAAGGCTTTTCCGATTTGCGCAATCCCGAACGGCAATTTCACACGCGTCGAGGTGAGCACATTTTTGAAGTTCACGTGTACGCCTTGCGTGATCTCGCCGCGAAGATAGGTCTTGAGTTTTTCTCCCTCGACGACGCCGAGGTAGGTTTCCACCATCAAATTGAACTGCTTCGGCGCGGTCAACTCGCCACCGCAGTCGGTACACACGGAATCGTCAAGTTGATCCGCACGGAACCGATGATGGCATTTTTTGCACTCGACGAGCGGATCTGAGAAGGACTCCAGATGTCCCGAGGCCTCCCAAACCTTCGGGCTCATCACAATCGAAGCATCGATCCCTACCACATCGTCGCGGAGCTGTACCGTCGAACGCCAAAACTCGTTCTTCAAATTCCGCTTTAACTCAACGCCCAGCGGACCGTAATCCCACGTGCCTGCGAGGCCGCCGTAAATCTCAGAGCCGGGATAGATGAAACCGCGACGCTTTGCGAGCGAGGCGATTTTTTCGAATGAATCCATAATTTCAATAGCAAGTATACCGCATCAGGGAGTAAGTATCAAAACTTACATCGAGACGTGACGAATAATATCTTGAGGCCCGGCTTCCTAACGGAGGCCAGGCCTCACACAACCTTCTTAATTCAGTTTCCGATAATGATTCCCTGTGCGGAGCTTACGGTGTCGTCGAACGGAAGTGCGGTTGTGAGAGGTTCCGCGCTCGCTTGAAGCACAGTGCCAGTGAAGCTGTCGGTCGCCGAAAGGCGCGTTTTCCCGAGCACCACTTCATACTGCCCCACCTGACTCGCGCCCGGCGTCGCTTCTACTTGAAATGCCGCTTCGAGCGGATCGGTGAGCACTCCGCGATTTGCGGACAGTTTCGAAACATTCCATACCACTTCGTTCGAGTCGGAATCGAATCGCGGCTCGGAATCGCCGTTCGTCTTCATAACTCCGGTCCACTTCACGCCCTGAGGAAGTACGGCGCGCACCTCGACATTATTCGCGTCGTTCGCATAATCGGACAGAAGCCAATGAACGGTGTACTGCGTCGCCTGTCCTACTTTAGGAGGAAGTGATCCTGAATTCGCGATCTGACTCAGCGCATCGCGATAGTAGGCTCTCGCCGCGACCGAAACAGCTCCCGAAACTTTCGTATCGATCTGAAGTTGCGTCGAGGTACGCGATGTAGAAAGATAGTACGGCACCGAAGGCGAGTCCGCGCTCACGCTCGCGCGCACGTAGTAATTCTTGTCGTTCAGACGACTCAGTTTGAACTGATCCTTGAGCGAGATTGAGAAACGCACTTCTCCCGACGTTCCCGGATCGACGAGGCGGAGCGCGGGAAGGTTTGACGAGTTCCACGTGAGCGTGTGCGATGAAGGATCGTAGAACGCACCCGAGTTCGAGAGAGAAGAAAAATCGAAGAGTTCGCCCGTAAGTACGACACGGAGCACGAGATTCGAAAGCGCAATGCCGCTCCCGTTCTGATAGTGAACCGAGTATGCAAGCGTATCTCCCAGGCGGCCGACATAATCATCCTGTCCGTTTATCCCAACGGTAAGCCCCAACGGCGACGGAGAAGGAGTGACGTCCAGTGAAGTATCCGCAAGCGTATAATCCCTTCCCCCGAACTTCGAAGTGATTTTAACCGGGATCGAAAAGGCCGATTGCGAGGCCACTCCGAATCTTCCCGAGATTGTGAGCGTCCCCGATGCATGACTAGGAAGATTCCCGAGATCCCAGAAGTTGGTAAAGGAAGACGGAGCGACGGACGACGAATCAAAACGGAATCCGTCGGGATAGGCCGTTTCGAGCGAAATATTCTTTAGATCGGCATCGGACGTATTGACATAACCGATATCGAATGAGAATGTCGATCCCCCGAGTACCTGATCCGGCTGTTTCAGCGAGAGTGCGAGCGCCGAATTTTCGATCGTAACACTCGCATCGTTGTCCGTCTCGAAACGCGATCCCGGTTTCGTCTCGTATGAAAATGCCGCGGAGATTTTCTCCGTACTCCCTTGTGTCCCCACCGGCACGAGCATGTAGGTTCTCTTCGTGAGCGCGCCGGTTTTCAGCTCTCCGAGCTTGTCCGTCACGATCGAGGGATCGGCGGTCTGTCCTCCAACCACGAGCCCGTCGGGAAGATTCAGGGTGATACTTCCGTTTTGAAGCGTCATGTTCGCATTATTCGTTACGCTCACCGATACTTCGAACGGCACTCCCC
>DAIDBF010000080.1 GCA_027310235.1 bacterium
ACATTTTCTTTTGGGGGTAATCAAAAACCCGGTTACCTTTTAGGTAACCGGGTTCTATTTTGGCTATTTGAGGCCTATTTCAGTCCTTTTTGGTCATCCTCATTGCCCGTGGCACTTCTTATATTTTTTCCCGGAACCACAGAAGCAAGGGTCGTTCCTGCCGATATTTTTGTGCTCCGGCGGAGGAGACGTCCGTTGCGGCGCCTGTGTTTGCACTGTAAATGCCTTGAGATCAAGTTCAAAAAGCTGGAATACCGTCGAGAAAAGCATCGACTCAAAGGCGTTATTCAGTTGTTCGTAGAGTCCATGCGCCTCCCTCCGATACTCGACGAGCGGATCGTGCTGGCCGTAGGCGCGGATATTCACCGATTCCCGGAGTGCTTCGAGGTTCTCGAGGTTATCGATCCAGAGCGTGTCCAGGATCCGTACCATGTGCTGTGCAACTACTGTTGCCCGTTCCGGCTCGAGCGTTTCCGGAATCTTTTTCATGTTCGTCTCTATCTCTCCGATCTGCTTCTCCCGTTCCGGATTCGTCTCATCCATCTCATTTAACTCAATCTCATTTTTAAGCGCTTCTGTCGCGCGCGCTGCAAAATGTTCGAGTGTTTCCTTAAGTATCGGAAGGACTTCGTTGTTATCCCCCTCTTCAAGTAATTTCTCACGGCGTGCATAGAGCGCCGTGCGCTGTTTGTTCAGTACGTCGTCAAAATCGAGGAGGTGGCGTCGGATGTCAAAGTTCGCTCCTTCTACCTTGGTCTGTGCCTGGTTCACCGATTTCGCGACCATCTTCGATTCGATCGGCACGTCTTCGGGAAAGTTCAGCGTTTCCATAAGTCCTTTGATTCGATCTCCGCCGAAGATGCGAAGCAGGTCATCCTCAAGCGAGAGGAAGAACTGGCTTACGCCGGGATCCCCTTGTCTACCGGATCGTCCGCGAAGCTGGTTGTCGATACGACGCGCCTCATGGCGTTCGGTGCCGATCACTTGTAGCCCCCCCGCGTCTTTTATTTTTTGCGCTTCTTCCAAGTCCGGAGGATTACCGCTCAAGACAATATCCACGCCGCGGCCTGCCATATTGGTTGCGACCGTCACCGCGCCCGCGCGTCCCGCCTGCGCGATAATCTCACCTTCGCGTTCATGATTTTTCGCGTTCAATACCTCATGAGGGATTCCCGCACGCGAGAGATAGCCGGAGATAACTTCGTTGTTTTGGATCGAGGTTGTGCCGATCAAGACCGGTCTCCCCGCTTCCCTTGCCTCTTTCACCGACTTTACGGTCGCGTGATACTTCGCGTCTTTTGTCTTATAAATTGCGTCGGGAAGATCCTTCCTTATGAGTGGCCGATTCGGTGGGATGCTAACCACGTCGAGGTTATACACCTTGTGGAACTCCTCCGCGGAGGTCTGCGCCGTTCCTGTCATGCCGGCAATCTTTTTATAAAGGCGGAAGTAATTTTGGATGGTGATCTGCGCGAAGGTGCGGTTTTCTTCTTTTACCTGCACGTTTTCCTTCGCCTCGATTGCTTGATGAAGTCCGCCCGAGTAGCGGCGTCCCATGAGCATTCGTCCCGTGAACTCGTCGACGATGATAATCTCGCCGTTCCGCACGATATAATCCCGGTCGAGCTTGAAAAGCGCTTTTGCTTTCAAACTTTCCTGGAGGAAGTGCACGAGGCGGAGATTTTCGGGGTCGTAGATGTTCTCGACGCCGATCATCTTTTCCACCTTCTCGATGCCCGGCTCCGTGATGGAGACCGCCTTGAGTTTTTCATCCACCGTGTAATCCTCTTCTTCGTTCAGGTGCGAGACGACTCTCGCGAAGGTCTTGTAGTGTTCGCTTGCCTGTATGTCGGGGGCCGCGATGATCAAAGGAGGGCGTGTCTCGTCGATCAGGATGCTGTCGATCTCGTCCACGATCGCGTAGGCGTGCGGACGCTCCGACGCCGAAGGGTCGGAGCCCTGACCGAGGCGTCGGAGCTGCACACAATCCTCAAGGCGGAGCGCCAGATTGTCGCGCAGAAAGTCGAATCCGAACTCATGGTTCGTACCGTAGGTGATGTCTGCATGGTATGCGTCGCGTCGCGTCACGGGACGAAGGAACTTTTCGAAGATCCTGAACGATCCCAAAATATCCCGCTCTTTATCTTCTTCCGGATCTGTTTCGTAGGTCGGATCGTAGAGATACGCTGCATCGTGCACGATGCAGGCAACCGAGAGCCCTAGTGCGTGATAAATCTGTCCCATCCAGATCGCATCGCGTTTTGCGAGGTAATCGTTCACGGTCACGACGTGCACGCCGTTTCCTTGAAGCGCATTTAAATATGCCGGAGATGTTGCGGCGAGTGTCTTTCCTTCTCCGGTCATCATCTCGGCGATTTTTCCTTCGTGAAGCACCATACCGCCCACGAGCTGTACGTCGAAGTGCCGCTGTTTCAGCGTGCGCTTTGCGGCCTCGCGTACCATCGCAAACGCATCGGGAAGCGCATCCTCGAACGCTTTCCCTTCCTTCACTTCTTCCTTGAGTTTCAGGGATGCCGCACGAAGCTCTTCGTCGTTCAGTTTTTCATAGTTCGACTCGAGCGAGTTAATAAGCTCAACCTGCCGCTCGTACTCCTTAAGCGGATCTCCCGAAAGTATTTTCGATAGCAATGACATAACATACGTGGAGGCCCGGCCTCCTCAGGGAGGCTGAGCCTCCTTATTTTAATTTGATGGGCGGGTGGTGGTGAGTCTCCCACAAATTTCCGAACGCATTCGCGTGAGGAAAAATTTGTGGGAATCACGCACTTCTTTTGTACGTACAATATGTACGAGTGCGGGGCAATTTTCGCCTGAGCAGCTACGGTGGTGACCTCCAATTTTGTTTTAATGTGTGAGTGCTCAAAACCCGTAGCTGCTCAGGCGTTTCCACCTTTGTGGGGTGGAGTGCTCAAAACCCACCCGCCCAGTATTAGAATAGAGTATTTCGAGGGAAATTCAATGTAATGGTCTTTGTGCCGCATTCCTCTCAATCTATCGAGGCCCGGCCTCGATACAATCTTACCAACTCCAATGAGAAGAGCCCTCATTGTGTCCCTCCGAACGAGGGTAGGACTTGGGCCTTGTCGGCCCGGAGCGCCCGAGCTGAGGAGGGATACAATGCAGGGTTTTCGAAATAAAACCCCCTGACTTGCGCCAGGGGGATTGGAATGGCTTTCCTTAGATTTCTCCGCTTCGGCAAGCCGTCGCAGTGAAGATAAGGAAAACTCATCACTCACACGACGGTATTGTACCATACATTGAAAAAAAATGCAAGAGGTATAGGATGTGAGTATGAAAGGAATCGAAGGCGAACATTTTTTGGGGACGGAACAGGATACCGAGCTTACGGAGCAACAACAGGAATTCATCCGCAATTTAGAGGCGACGAAGTACATCTTAAAGAAAGACTCCGGAGTCGATGATATGTCGACAATCGAGGGAG